>JAWVZC010000078.1:0-13681 GCA_033722415.1 Balneolaceae bacterium
CCCAGTACCTGTCGGACCATTATGTTGAAAATGCCTCTTTCCTGCGCATGGACAACATCACGGCGGGGTACACCTTTACCAACCTTTTCGAAGATCAGGTGAAATCACTCCGGGTTTCCGCAACAGTACAAAATGCCTTTGTGATTACCGAGTACAGCGGCCTCGATCCGGAAGTGTTCGGCGGTATCGACAACAACGTGTATCCGAGGCCGCGGACCTTCATACTGGGACTCAGCCTGAATTTCTAATACCAATTATTAAAACCTGACCACTATGTTTAAGCACTATAAAATATTGGCAGCCGCACTCATTGCGCTCCTAGCCGTAGCGGCTACTTCTTGCACAGAGGATCTCAACACGTCTCCGCTTGATGATGACGTGGTGACGTCGGCCTCGGTGTATGAGACACCCGAGGATTACCGACAGGTACTGGCCAAGTTGTATGCGGGTTTCGCTACGACGGGTCAGCAGGGACCGGCGGGAAACGCCGACATCCAGGGAATTGACGAAGGCTTCTCCAGCTACGTGCGCCAGCTCTGGGTATCCCAGGTACTTCCGACCGATGAAGCCGTCGTGGGCTGGAATGATCCGGGGCTGCCGGAATTCAATTACCAGACCTGGGGCTCCTCCAACGACTTTGTCATGGGCATGTACAGCCGCATCTATTACGAAATAGCCCTGACCAATGAATTTATCCGCAATGCCAAGGGCAGCGACGATCCCACAATTCAGGGATATATGGCCGAGGCCCGGTTTCTGCGGGCACTCAGCTACTGGCATGCCCTTGACTTTTACGGCGGCGGAGTACCTTTCGTCACGGAAGAGGACGGCGTTGGAGCCTACCAGCCGGAACCGGTCAACAGCCAGGGGCTCTTCGATTTCATCGAAAGTGAACTGCTGGAGATCGAAAGCCAGCTGCCCGCACCCGGAGAAAATGAGTACGCCCGGGCCGACCAGGGCGCGGTTTGGACACTGCTCACCAAGCTCTATCTAAATGCGGAAGTCTATATCGGGCAGGAACGCTACGATGACGCGGTAACGTATGCCAACAAGGTAATTGATGAGGGCGGCTATTCGCTGGAAGATAATTATCAACACCTGTTCCTGGCCGACAACCATACCGCTGACGGCATTATCTTCCCGATCGCTTTTGACGGGGTGAACACCAAGACGTTCGGTGGAACCACCTTTATTGCCCACGCTGCCGTAGGCGGCAACATGAACCCGGCCGAATTCGGTCTGAACGGCGGATGGTCCGGGCACCGCGTAACCCCGCAATTTGTCGATAAATTCGATAACACCGATCGATTCGGCGGGTTTACCACCAGCAACCCCGACGGCGATCCCGAAATTTATGTTCCGGGCGGGTACCAGTCATCCTCGGGCTACACCAACGACTGGTCGCCGGCCGATGCCCCTCCCCTGGTATCTGACAATAATGATGACGTCTATGTCGGTCAGGTTTTTATCAGCACGGCCGGAAGCGAGTTCAAGTTTACACCCGAACGCAACTGGAATAATGACTGGGGCGACAACGGCGGCGACGGCACGCTGGAGCCGGGAGGCGCCAACATAGTGGCCGAGCAGCCGGGACTGCACAAAATCACGGTGGATCTCAACAACATGACCTACCAGATGGAAGTGATCGGCGATACCCGAAACACGTTTTTCACTGACGGGCAGACCAGGGAGATCCCCGACCTGTCCGAATTTACCAACGGCTACGCCGTCTCCAAATGGAAAAATGTAACCTCCAACGGGCAGCCGGGCTCCGATCTCGAGTTCGTGGATATTGACTTTCCGATGTTCCGCCTGGCGGATGTCTACCTGATGTATGCCGAAGCCACCCTTCGCGGCGGTGGCGGTGACCAGGCAAAAGCCCTGAACCTGGTTAATGCACTGCGGGAGCGCGCTTTTGGCGATGACTCCGGCAACATCACCGCCTCGGAGCTTACCCTCGATTTCATCCTCGATGAACGCGCCCGCGAACTCTACTGGGAAGGACATCGCAGAACCGATCTGATCCGGTACGGGCTCTTTACCGGGTCCGACTATGTGTGGGCCTGGAAAGGACAGGCAGAGGAAGGGACGGGTACGAACGAAACGTTTAACCTGTACCCCATTCCGGCATCCGATGTGAACTCCAACACGAATCTGACCCAGAATCCCGGGTACTAACCAACTTCGAATTTAACTACACAAGACCATGAAAAAGTTAACCATCCTTTTACTCGCAATTTTTGCGGTGGTAGCACTGGCTTCCTGCGACAAGGACGAGCTGGGCCCGGTGATGAGTTCCGACCCCGGGGCCCCTTCTATTACCTCGCCGGAGAGTGGCCAGAGCTACGACCTAACGGCCGATCAGGCTGAAGATACCCTGCTTACCTTTGAGTGGACGGAGCCCGACTACGGGTTCCCCTCCGCTCCCACGTTTGCCGTGGAGATGAGCATGGCGGGCGACTTCTCCGACGCTGTTGAACTCGGCACCACCAACCAGACGGCACTGTCGGTGGTCGTAAGCGGCATGAATAACACGCTGCTTTCATCCGGGGCCACGGCCAACCAGACTTTCGACGTGGCGTTCCGCGTGATTTCGAACATCAGCGACAGCGTTGACCAGCAGGTCTCGGAGCCGATCACCCTCTCGTTCACCCCGTACCTGGTGGACATCCAGTTCCCCGAAATCTACGTGCCGGGCGGATATCAGTCGGCAAGCGGTTATACTAACGACTGGTCCCCTGCTGATGCCCCGCCTCTCTTCTCGGTCAACAGCAACGACAAGTACGAGGGATATGTTTACATCGCCAACGACAACTCCGAATTCAAGTTCACCAAAGAACGCAACTGGGACCTGAACTGGGGTGATGACGGGGGCGACGGCACACTCGAGGAAAACGGTGTCAACATCCCCGCGGCTACGGCCGGATACTACAAAATCAATGTGGACCTGAACACCCTCACCTACGAAACCCTCAACACCGACTGGGGGCTGATCGGCTCGGCTACCCCCGACGGGTGGGACTCCGACCAGGATATGTCCTACGATCCCGATACGAAGGTGTGGACGATTACCCTCGACCTCACAGCTGCGGAACTCAAGTTTCGGGCCAACGACGCCTGGGACCTGAATTACGGCGATGACGAGGGCGACGGTACCCTGGAAGCCGGCGGCGGCAACATCCCGGTCAGTGAAGCTGGAAATTATACCGTTACACTGGATCTTAGTGATGCTCCCTACACGTATAGCCTCACGAAGAACTAGGTCAGCACTAGTGGATTACCCATCCATCACAATTCCTGCCCACTCGTCGTACAGGCGGGTGGGCTTTTAATTCGTCGCCAGTTATCAGTTGTTGGTAATCAGGAGGAGCTTAATAACCAACAAGTGATAACGAACCACAGAGTACTTTCCTGTGGCCCCGAACCAGACACCCGGAGTATACAATGATACTTACTCGCTACCTATCGATCTTCATTCTGATACTGGGCATCGGTATGCCGGTCACTGGCCAGGTGATCACCACCGACCCGGAATTCCCCACATCAGACCAATCCGTAACCATTACTTATGATGCCACCGAGGGTACAGCCGGACTCAAGGATTTCAGCGGCGACGTGTACGCCCACACCGGTGTGATTACTGACCAGAGCTCCAACGATTCCGACTGGAAGTACGTGGTGACCGAGTGGGCGGAGAATATCCCAAAAATCAAGATGACCCGGGTTGAACCCAACATCTACGAGCTGGAAATCACCCCCAGCATTCGGGAATACTATGGTGTACCCGAGAGCGAAACTATCGAAAAGATGGCATTTGTCTTCCGAAACAGCGACGGTTCGATGGAGGGAAAGGCCGAAGGGGGCAACGATATTTTTGCACAGGTTTACCAGAGCAGCTTCAATGTAAAGTTTTCGTCACCGAGCGATACGCTGACCTTTCGGAAGACCGATGAACCGCTCTCCCTGGTGGGCGTGGCCGCCAGTGAAAACAGCAGTAATATAGAACTAACGCTCCTGAAAGACGGTCAGCAGATAGCCAATGTAAGTGACGACACCCTTCGATATACCTATCAGCCGCAGACCGGAGAGAAAGTTCGGTTTGCCCTGGCAGGCTACGACGGCACCGAACGGGATACTGCATATACCACGCTGATCGTCTACACCGAACCCGCCGACGTGGACCGCCCGGCAGGCCTGGAAGATGGTATTACTTACGTGGATGGCTCAACAGTACGTTTTTCCCTGTTCGCCCCCCACAAGGAGTTCGCCTACCTGATCGGTGATTTCAACGACTGGCAGATCGAACCGAACTATTTCATGAACCGAGACTCGGTAAATGCCGACAGCGTCTACTTCTGGATGGAAATCAACGGACTTACCCCCGGTGAGGAATACGGGTTCCAATACCTGGTTGACGGTGACCTCCGCGTGGCCGATCCCTACTCCGAAAAAATCCTTGATCCCGGTAACGACCGGCATATCATGTCCAGCACCTACCCGGGACTGAAGCCCTATCCCCATGGAAAAACGGAACACCTCGTCGGTGTGATGCATCCCGGGCACCCCCCGTACAATTGGCAGCATACCGGGTATGACCGCCCCGACCGGGAAGACCTGGTGATCTACGAGCTTCTGGTCCGCGATTTCGTGAAAAACCATGACTTCAACACCGTGACCGACTCGCTCGACTACCTGAAGCGGCTCGGCGTCAACGCCATAGAACTGATGCCGGTGATGGAGTTTGACGCCAACAGCAGCTGGGGATACAATCCCACATTCCACGTGGCCACTGATAAATATTATGGTCCGGCCAACGACCTGAGGCGCCTGATCGACGAGGCCCACGCACGTGGCATGGTGGTCATACTCGATATGGTGCTGAATCACGCATGGGGCCCCTCTCCCCTCGTACGCCTCTGGAACGACGGCGATTTCGGCAAGCCGACCCCGCAAAATCCCTACCTGAACCGCGAACCGAAACACGATTTTAATGTGGGATATGATTTCAACCATGAAAGCCGGGCAACACAGTATTTCGTAGACCGCGTCAACCGCTACTGGCTGGAGGAGTTCAAATTCGACGGGTACCGCTTTGACCTCTCCAAGGGATTTACCCAGAAAAACACCCTCGGGAATGTGGGAGCCTGGGGCCAGTATGACGCCTCCCGGGTTCGCCTGCTCAAGCGCATGGCCGACGCCATCTGGGCGGTAGACGATTCGGCCTATGTCATCCTCGAGCATTTTGCCGACAACAGTGAGGAACAGGAACTCGCTGATTACGGGATGATGCTCTGGGGCAACCAGAATCACTCGTACAACGAGGCGACCATGGGCTACCACGACAACGGCAAAAGCAATTTCTCCGGGATCTCCTACCAGCAGCGAAACTGGAGCGTCCCCCACCTGGTGGGCTACATGGAGAGCCATGATGAGGAGCGGCTGATGTATAAAAACCTGCAGTTCGGCAACAGCTTCGGGGAATACGACATCACGGAACTGAATACGGCCCTCGACCGTAACAAGATGGCCGCGGCCTTCTTTTTCACCATACCGGGCCCAAAGATGTTTTGGCAGTTTGGTGAACTCGGCTACGACGTCAGCATCGACGAAAACGGGCGCACCGGAGAAAAACCAATTCTCTGGGAATACTATTCCGATGAAGCACGCAAAAAGCTCTACGATACATTCCGTGCTCTGATCCGCCTGCGCAATGCCCATCCCGCGTTTACGTCTGAAGAGTCGGAAATCAGTCTGGACCTCCAGAATGCGGCCAAACGAATAACCTTGCGTCACCCCGACATGGAGGTGTCGATCATCGGCAACTTCGGGGTGCAGGAGATGAGCAAGCGTCCGGATTTCGCGGTGGAAGGCACCTGGTACGAGTACTTTTCGGGGGATACGGTCGAAGTTGCGGACCGGGACACCAGCATAACGCTGGCACCGGGGGAATTTCATATCTACACCACGCAAAAGTTTGAACAGCCGGAAGGGAACCTGGTGCCGGGCAGCGGAACCGACGGACCGCCCGGAAACGGCGGTGGCAGCGGTGAAATTCCCGAGACCTTTGAGCTCCATCAAAACTACCCGAACCCGTTTAATCCCTCAACCACAATTCCCTATGACCTGCCGGAGACGGCCAAGGTAACCCTGCGGGTGTTTAATATCCTGGGACAGGAGGTGCTGACCCAAAACCTGGGCGAACAGCAACCGGGGACCAACAAGGAGATCCGGGTGAATTTCTCCAGCCTCTCGACCGGGGTCTATATTTACCGGCTGCAGGCGGGCTCCGAGGTATCGAGCCGCAAAATGGTGTTTATCAAATGACTGTCCGAAGATGACACGGGTGTTGTCAATCACACATTGTTTGTCGCCGGAGATATGCCTGAGAAATCCACTGAAGCATAGGGCCACAATAACCTGCGGACAAGTTGAAAGGTGTTGCTTGCAATGACCACATTAAAACCCAGCCTGCTGCACAAGTGTCTTGCTTGTCCCAGTGCATTGGAATCGTTACCCTGTAAAAGTGAATAGAACAGTTGATCCTCATCTTGCCAAATCCCGAATAAACAAACTCATGAAAAATTATCTCTCTTTTTTCCTGTTTCTGTCCCTCTTCCTGAATACAACCCCCATGTCAGCCCAGCAATTTGAGCTTCAGCGCGTGGAACCCCTCCACTGGTGGACCGGCATGGAGAACCCGGAACTCCAGCTCATGATGTACGGCGAGGATATCGGGCAGCTACATCCAAACATTGACTATGAGGGTATTGATATTGACCGGGTGCAGAAAACCGAAAATGACAACTACCTGTTTCTGTACCTGCACATCTCCCCGGATGCCCGGCCGGGAACGGTGCCTATCACTTTGGAACAATCCGGGAAACCGGTAACAAGCTATAACTACGAACTGAAGAAACGGGACCCGGGATCGGCCGCCCGGCAGGGTTTCAACGCCTCTGACGTGATCTACCTGATCACACCGGACCGTTTTGCCAACGGCAACCCCGCCAATGACGAACTCCCGGAATACCGGGACAAGCGGGATCGCGAAGACGATTACGGACGCCACGGGGGCGATATCCAGGGCATCATTGACCACCTCGACTACATCGAGGAGATGGGGTTTACGGCCATCTGGTTGAACCCGGTGCTGGAGAACGCAATGAAGGAGTCGTCCTACCACGGCTACGCCACCACCGACTTCTACAAGGTGGATCCCCGGTTCGGCAGCAACGAGCTGTATAAAACATTTAGCGAGGAGGCCGAAAAACGGGGCATAAAGCTGATCAAGGATATCATCACCAACCACGCGGGGTCCGATCACTGGTGGATGCAGGATCCGCCCACCCGCGACTGGGTACACTACCCGGACCACTACCGGCAGACCAACCACCGGCGCACCACCCTGCACGACCCCTACGCCTCCGAGATCGACACCCGCCGTTTTACCGACGGCTGGTTCGTGCCCTCCATGCCCGACCTCAACCAGGACAACCCCCTGCTGGCCGACTACCTGGTCTACAATAGCATCTGGTGGATTGAATACGCCGGGCTGGACGGCATCCGGCACGACACCCACCCCTACCCCGGGCAGGAGTTCATGGCCGAATGGACCTGCCGCATCATGGAGGAATACCCCAATTTCAACATCGTGGGCGAAGAATGGTCGGTCGATCCCGCGGTACTGGCCAAATGGCAGCGCGGCAGCGGCATCCCCACCGACTACGACTCCTGCCTGCCCAGCCTGATGGATTTCCCGATCCAAACCACGCTGGTACAGGCGCTTACCGAGGAGGAGAGCTGGGGCTCCGGATTCGTGGATCTCTATGAAAAGCTGAGCTACGACTATCTCTATCCCGACCCGAACAGCCTGGTTATCTTCCCCGACAATCACGATATGGACCGGTTCTACCGGCAGGTGAACAACGATTATGACCTGTATAAAATGGGACTCACCTACATCATGACCATGCGGGGCATTCCCCAGTTCTACTACGGCACCGAACTGCTGATGAGCAACGAACAGCCGCACGATCACGGCGAAATTCGCGAAGATTTCCCCGGCGGATGGCCCACTGACGATATCAACGCCTTTACCGGGGAGGGACTTCCCCCGCAGCAAGCCGAGGCGCAGGCATTCGTAAAAAAACTGCTGAACTGGCGCAAGAACAACCCGGTGATTCACAGCGGCTCATTGAAACATTTTGCTCCCAAACACGACGGAATCTATTCCTACTTCCGTTACAACGATCAGGATACCGTGATGGTGGTACTGAATAAAAGCGAGAACGAGATCGAACTGGATCGAGCGTACTACGCGGAAATGCTGGAGGGGCTCTCCTCCGGAACCGATGTCATCACCGGGGAACAATATTCGCTCGATAACCTGGCCATTCCCGGACCTGCTGCCTTGATTTTGGAACTGGAGTAACATCTTTTTATAAGAGGGCTGCTGCGGTCCACGTTCGAAAGGGACTTTACCTAATACAAAGCCTTCGAGGTTTTCTTTTGGGTCGGTGTGCCTTTATGTGTGAAATTGGCATCCCCTGTTTTGGGAGTAAACCACGAAGGTTTCTTTCGTTTAACGATCTTAATGCTGGAATATAGATTGGGTTTGGGCGGTCATTTCAAAACAGGTACCGGGGAAGCCAGGTAGTGCACTATTTACTCTTCCGCTTTTTGAACTGTGATTTTTATGATGAGATGATAAACTGTGATTGGTTAAATACAGTTTTACACTGCCTCAAATCATGATTATCACAGTCATCCCATGAATCACAGTTCAAACTTTATGACAAGAGTACCCCATCTGGGTGGTTTGCAATATTGAAGCTGTATATTTTTCCTGGACATGGAATCAGAAATTATCCGTTCAATAGATGGAGCACACCGGTTTGGCTGTTGCCGTCGGCTGAACCTTGGCTGGTGCGCTCTGCGTACTTATCAATGATCAGTTTTTCATATCATTCAGTGTGGCAAACAAATTACTCACATAGATCAACTGGTCTTCAGCTTTCAGATCTGATATTACATTCAGGGTTCTGTACAATAGTTCGTTGGCTTCAGCAGAGCTTAAGGTTGAACCAATTATGATGGGATCTGCATCCGGTTTCATATTCCTGTTTGTGACGATATGATCGAACAGCCTTCTTGTCTGTTTTTGCCTATATATGGCCGCCATTGTTTCCTCGGTACTGGTGAGTAATTGAGCCTGGCGGAGCTGATAATACGCGAGAATCCAGTGTTCCATTCTTTTTATCACTGTTTTATTCAGCTGGTCACTGGAAATGGCACGGACAAGTTCTCGTTTAGCGGCTTCCGGGATCGACGCTGCCAGTTCTTCCGGTGATCTGGTTTCCCAACCTTCATTTCCGAATATCTCCAAAAACTGATTTTTTGTCTCGGGCAACGAAAACAGTGCCGCAAAAGTAATGTCACCATATCTGGTTTGCAGCCGTTCAAGATCAGCCCGGGCATCGGTACAGGAAACAAACGTTAACAATAAGATCAGTAGTGAACGTGAACTCGGCATTCTGTTATTTAAACTGAATGTTAAGTGCTATACCAGATTTTTAAGGGGGTTGAAGAGACTACGGAATTTCCTGTCTCATTCAAACAGAAGCCTATTGACCTGGCACAATACATTGTTAGACATCTACCTCAGATGGGTTATTCATCTCCTCGGCGGCCTTGTCGTCTACGAAGAACATCATCAGAGCGGCCAGGGCCATGGTGGCGCCCCCGGCGATCAGGGCGTAGATCGCCTCTCCGCCGAAGAAGTTGCGCAGCATGAACCCCAGGATACTGGCGGCCACGATCTGCGGAATGACAATAAAGAAATTGAACAGCCCCATGTACACGCCCATCTTGGAGGCCGGTATGGCCCCCGATAATATCGCGTACGGCATCGCCAGGATGCTGCCCCACGCCAGCCCGATACCCAGCATCGGCACCAGCAGCATCCAGGGATCGCTGATCAGGTAGATACCGGCCAGGCTGGCCCCGCCGATCAGCAGGGAAGCGGCGTGCACAATCTTCCGGCTGGTCCATTTGGCAAACACCGGCAGCAGAAAGGCAATAACGGCGGCAAACCCGTTGTAGACGGCGAAACAGATGCCCACCCAGTCGGCCCCCTCGTTGTAGAGTACTGAGGTGGTATCGCTGGTACCGTAGATGTGGGAAGTCACGGCGGCGGTGGTATAGATCCACATGGCAAACAGGGCGAACCACGAGAAAAACTGTACAAACGAAAGCTGCAGCATCGTCTTCGGCATGTTCAGAAAATCGGAGACCACGACCACCAGGCCATGTTCTTCTTTACCCATTTTCTGCATGAACCCGGCAATACCCATTACCAGTCCAAACACCGCCACCCCGATGCTGAAGATGTAGAGTTCCTTTTCATATCCGCTATAATACACGAAATAGGTTAGTGCCAGCCCGACCAACACCAAAATCGACGCCGCCCTGTACTTTTTGCCGGCGCTTCCGCGGGCCTTCTCCCCTTTGGCCGCATCGATGATTGAATCGCCGCCCGGCTCCTGCTCCGAGAATTTTTCCAGCTCTTCCGGCGGGTACTCCTCGGTCTTCAAAACGGTCCAAAGTACCGACAAGAAGAAGGTGGCCCCGCCGATGTAGAACGACCATTTTACGGCGGGCGGAATCTCCCCCGCAGCCGCGGTATTGGAAAGCCCGATCCAGTTGGTCATGATATACGGCAGCGCCGAGGCGATGACCGCGCCCGTACCGATAAAAAAGGTCTGCATGGCAAACCCCTTGGTGTGCTGGTCGGCCGGCAGCATGTCGCCGACAAACGCCCGGAACGGCTCCATGGAGATGTTGATAGAAGCGTCCATGATCCAGAGCATGCCCGCGGCCACCCACAACACCGGAGAGTTGGGCATGATAATCAGTGCCAGGGAAGCGAAGATCGCACCGGCCAGGAAGTAAGGGCGTCGCCTGCCGAGCCGGTTCCAGGTGCGGTCGCTCAGGTGACCGATGATCGGCTGTACCACCAGTCCGGTTACCGGGGCCGCGATCCAGAGAATCGGGATATTGTCGATACTGGCCCCGAGCGTTTCAAAAATGCGGCTGACATTTGCGTTCTGGAGTGCAAATCCAAACTGGATCCCCAGGAAACCAAAACTCATGTTCCAGATTTCCCAAAACGAGAGTTTCGGTTTTTTGGCCGTTGCTTCTGTGGTCTTCCTGTTCATGTGAATCCCTTCATTTATTTATTTATTCCCCATATCCCTGATCAACTTTCAGTGGGGAATTAGTAATATAGGTTCATCGCATATACCAATTTAAAAGCAGACTTTTCGTCATCCTGAAGGTGTTTCAGGATCTCGCAAAGCCAGGAACCGTTTATCTCGTCGGTAAATAGATCAAAGCTAATGTTCCCTGCGAAATCCCGGATCGGAGTCCGGGATGACGTGATGGTAGATCTATCTTTTGTAGCCATTAAATCCAATCGGTAAACGCATTAAGTTCACTTCTATATACCTGGAAAAAATCGAACCTAAATCCTGGCATCTAACCATTGCACTTGAAATCAATTTGAAGTCTTTCCAAAGCCCCCCATACCCACATTCGCAGTAAGCAACCGGAGCTTGAGGAGGTCATCAGAACTGAATTTCAAAGGCCTCAACTTACTTCCGTTGCTTGCGTACCAGACGTTTTTATCTCGTCGGGCGACAAACCCAGTCACCCAGTCGGCCGGCAAGAATATGGTGCTTGTATTCGTGATTCTAAACATAAAGCGCAAAATATAGCTACCTCTCCAGCACTAAATGATCATGGGCCCCTATCTCAAGAGTTCCGTTGCCCACGGTCACAGTTTCTGAAGAAAATACATCGGTATAGTTGCCCGGATCGGTTCCAAGAAGGCTTATCCGCTGGGTTTCACCGGTCATATTTAGTACCACGAGAACTTCATCCTGGCCTTTGGTACGCTTGTAGGCATATACCATTTCTGATGGGTCGGTGGTAATATGCGTAAAATCACCGCCGTACTGCCCGTTCCACAGGGCCTCGTTGCTGTCTTTCAGTTCAAACAGGGTGCGGTAAAAGTCCTCGTATTCGTACCCGTCCCAGTCGATCGTATCTTTTTTGAAGAACTCCAGGCGCTGCTCCAGCCCGGTTTCCTGCCCGCTGTAGATCAACGGCATACCGTCGATTGTGGCGGCCATCACGGCGAAATTCTCGAAATTGTCGCCAAACAGCTCTTCGTCGGTACCGTTCCAGGAGTTTTCGTCGTGATTGGTGGTGAAATATAGCCGGTAGGCATGCCCGGGGAACCGGGTCTCCTGCTCCTCCATGTACTCGGTAAGCTCATCCAGGGCGGTTTCTCCTTTCGCAATGCTGGTTGTTATATGGAAATACTCCCAGGTGTAGGTGGCGTCAAACCAGGGATGCATCTCCGGGGTATTCCACTCGGCCAGCCAGAAAAAGTCCTCTTTCTCGGTGTTTACTTCCGGAACCGCTTTTTTCCAGAATTCCAGAGGGATGTCGTGCCCGGCATGATCCACCCGGTAGCCGTCGATGTCGGCTTCCCGAATCCAGTATTTCATTTTCTCGATCATTGGGCCCCAGAGATCCCTGTTGGAGTAGTCGAGCTGGGCGATGTCGGTCCAGTCGGCTTCGTATGTAATGTTGCCGAGTGTATCCTTCATGTAGTATTCCGGGTGTTCGGTCACCCAGGGATGATCCCAGGCGGTGTGGTTCGGCACCCAGTCGAGGAACACTTTCATATCCCGCTTGTGCGCCTCCTCCACGAGCGATATGAAATCCTCTCTGGTCCCGAAATTGGGATTGATCGCCGTATAGTCCTTAATCGAATAGTAGCTGCCCAGCTCTCCCTTGCGTTTGACCTCTCCGATCGGGTGGATCGGCATCAGCCAAAGAATGTCGACCCCCATCTCCTTGAGCCGCGGAAGGTGCTCGCTGAAGGCGTTGAACGTGCCTTCCGGGGTATATTGACGGATGTTTACCTCGTAGATGTTGGCGCTTTTCGACCATTCGGGATGATCGATATGGGTAGATACGTCCGGCTGGATATCCTGTGAATCCTGCTGCTGCGGTGCACACTGAACCCATAGAAGGGAGAGTACCAGTAACAGGATCCCGTTTCCGGCGTGATGTCGAAATAGATCTTTTATTGTTTTCATTGCATGTAGATTGTATTGATGATTGCGACTATGATACCGGTCTCGCCGGCTCTGCTGAAATACGTGTTGTTTCGCCGGGTACAATTGCATATTTCTTTCCGTTAACAACGCACTCCAGCTTATCGCCCTGTTCACAGGTAATCAGGGTTTGTCCCGACTCCACGCGTATTTTTAGAAGCCGACCCCGGAACATAATTTTAAACGAGTACGCCTGCCACTTGTCGGGCAGACTCGGTTCAAAATGAAGACTCCCGTTCCTGATCCGCTTGCCCGCAAAGCCCTCGACGATCGACATCCATGTCCCGGCCATACTCGTAATGTGGAGTCCCTGGTGCACCTCCTTGTTGTAGTCGTCCAGGTCGAGCCGGGCGGTACGGAGGTAGAGATTATAGGCCTTTTCACGATATCCAAGCCTGGAGGCCAAAATGGAATGTATGCAGGGTGAAAGCGAGGATTCGTGCACGGTCCTCGGTTCGTAAAAATCGTAATTACGGCGGATTGTATCCTCATCG
>JAWVZC010000079.1:0-13679 GCA_033722415.1 Balneolaceae bacterium
GGCAGCGGATTCATGCCATTTCGGAACAGATGGGACCGGCTGTCGACACTCAGCGGGCACAGATCGACTACGAGGGACTCCGGGTGGACCTGATGGAAAAGCGTATTTCATTGGCGCAGAACGAACTGCAGATCGAACGGGCCCGTGCCGATTTCAGGCGAATGGAGCAGCTGTATGACGATTCCCTGATTTCAGAACGCCAGTACGATTCTGCAAAAACAGAACTGGAGGTGCTGAAGGTGGCCCGCTCCGAAACCAGGGAGCTCATCTCGCACCTGCAAGACAGGATCTCGCAGCTTGAACAATACCGGAATATCAATCCGAAGGAGTAGGCCGATCCCGTCAACGCGGCGATTAATATCCAGCAGCAACAACTGCGGGCTCTTGAACTCAAGATGGAACCCCGGTCGGTATACGCCCCTTTTGACGGTGTAATCAGCACCATCCATCAACCCAATGGTTCCTATGTGGACGCCGGTGCAATGATGGTTGAGTTAGAATCGGAACAGCCGCAGCATATTGTCGGGTATATCAGGCAGCTGTTCAAAGTGGAGCCGGAAGTGGGCATGCCGGTGGTGTCAAGCAGGCGTCCGGGGCAACCGACCTTTCTGTCGAACATCGTAACTCTTGGTGGCCAGGCCCACCTTATCGAGCCCCAGTTACAGCGTCCCGGGATGACCACCGAAAGCGGTTTGCCGGTGGAAATCGCTTTCAGCGATTCAATCGATATTCCCCTGAGGCCGGGAGAGATCGTCGATTTCGAACTTCGGTCCCGTTAGATTGGTTTTGAGCATGTGGCCGACAGAACGCACCTGTCACATTTCAGCAGAGATGGAAATCCCCTGGATCAGAAGCTAACGAATTCAACAATCACACCATGGAGAAAGTAATCGTGCTTACCGGGGCGGGTATGAGCGCCGACAGCGGACTGAAAACGTTTCGCGGGTCAAACGGCCTGTGGGAAGGTTACGATATCAATGAGGTGGCCACCGTGGAAGGATGGCGCCGGGACCCGCAACGGGTACTTGAATTTTATAACAAGCGGAGAAAACAGATTTACGAGGTGGATCCGCATGAGGGGCACAAGGCCCTGGCACGCCTCGACCGCCATTTCGATGTAACTATCATTACCCAGAATGTAGATAACCTGCACGAACGGGCCGGCTCCACGAATGTGCTCCATCTTCACGGGGAACTCAGTAAGGTGCGGAGTGTAAAGGATCGCTCGCTCGTGTACGACATCGGAGACCGTGAAATTGAACTTGGCGATACAGCGGATGACGGTGCGCAGTTACGTCCGCACGTGGTATGGTTCGGGGAGATGGTTCCCAATATGGAAAAGGCAGCCCAGTTGGTACCGGAAGCGGATCTGTTAATCGTAATCGGCACCTCGCTGGTGGTATATCCGGCGGCCGGACTCGTGGATTATGCACCGGCCGGTATTCCAAAGTATATTATCGATCCGGAGCAACCCGAACTGGCGGATGTCGCGGAATGGCAACATATTGAAAAAACCGCCCGGCACGGCACCCCGGAGTTGGTGAATCGCCTTATTGAAAAGCACACCACCTGAATAATGGGTGAAAGAATTTGTATCTTGTGCGGCATAATCATCAGTCAAATTTAGCCTAGATCGTTCATGCCAAAAAAGAAAGCGACCAAACAGGAAAAAGAAGTACTGGAAACCTACCTGCTGCAGTTCCTGAATCTCGAAAAGCGGTACCCGTTGTTGCCCGGTATCCGCAATACCGAGTCGATGGCCGGGCTGATGGGGCTTACGGAAGAGGAACTAAAAGAGAACCGCACCAAATTCGATCAAAATGCCAAGGAGGCGGCCCTCGAGTTACTGGAGGAGGAGCAGGTACCCGCTTGGATCGACCAGCTTCCATTTCGCAGTGATGATACCATTGTGGCCCTGGGCGACTCCCTGACCGATGACCTGCAGGGGTGGTTCAGCATATTGGGGTACGCCCTTGAGATGACTGTGCAGGGAGCCGACTTTACGTTTGTAAACAGCGGCGTTTCGTACGATACTACCACCGACGCCATGCGTAGGCTGAACCGCGACCTGGTGGCCCACGATCCGGATTGGGTCATTGTAGCGCTCGGTACATTTGATGCCGTGCGGATGAACCTGACCCCCGATCGCTCGCTCGTACCCCTGGCCGAGTATTGGGAAAACCTGAATGCTATTGAAGATGTGGTGGCGGAACTCACGGATAACCCGGTTATCTGGATAAGCCCGCCTCCCGTGTTACATGAGATGCTGGATGATTTCCGGCTGTTTGATTTCACGATTCGCAATGAAGATCTGCTCCGGTATCGCGAGATACTGTCCGGCAAGAAAGGGTATATCGTGGATCCCCGCGGCAAACGGATGGGGGAGGAGGAACCGGAGGCATGGAACTATCTCAACGACGGTTTACACCCTTCGCTTTCGGGGCACAGCAACACAGTTCGTTCTCTGCTGCAGGTGCTGGCGGAAAGTAAAGAGGTTGAAGGGTCCAGTTTTGAGCCCCCCGAGGATTTTGATATCACCGAACAGTGAGCTTGCGCTACAGCTCGATCTGAAGATTGACAAGGGCTACGGCCGGTTCGCTTGAAATGGTGAGCCTCCTACCGGTAATTCTTGTCTGATGATGAAGGGTAGGATTCAACAATCCCACATGAAACCCCGACTCCGGGTTGTTGACCGTAATAATCCCGCCGACGGGTGATCGGCTGTCCGTCGCGGCGGCGGCCTGGAAATCACCGGCACGTTCGGCCAGCAGAAAGGCATCGATCAGCCCGAAGCCAAAGCCGGCCCAGGCACCAACTCCGGCACCGTACTGCAGCGCCTGGTCGATCGGTTCATTGGCAATCAGATTGAATGAAGCGGCGACAATCGCCCCGCCCGCGGCCCCGTAAAAGGTATCCAGCAGGGCGATAATGGTGGAATTGTCGCCGTCGTTGAACGTAGCTGAGACATAGTACTGCTGTCCTTTGGTGGCCTGGGAGATATCGTAAATTCCTACCGAAATGCCGTAGAGAGTACCGGCCCCCAAACCCACTCGCAACGGGTCAAACTCATTCGAATTTTGCAGGGCCATGGTAGCCCCCCCAAGGATCGTTCCGTTAAGTGCCCCATTCAGCGTATTGCCCCCGAGTATTTTTATCGTTTGGGCGTTCACGGAAGAGGTGACCGTAATTGTTAGTGCCAGTATTGTGCCAACGAATGCCAGTAGATGGTTATGTCTCACAGCTCTGATTTTGTAGTTGATATACTATGCGTTCAAATGTAGCAAATATGGTCCATCATTCCCATTTTTACCACCGGCATTTGGTGTGTTGGGCGCCCGGATTCCTCAGCCCGTAAATACCGGCGTTTCCACGGATGCTGATCCCGGTGCTGCAGGGCAAATAACGAGGTGCCTCACATCAACCCGGGTCGGCAAGGGCCACCGGCAGAATTTTGCCGCTGTAGTAGGTATGCCCGTTTACGGCGAAATCAGCCAGATACTGGCCCATCTGTTCAGCAGAAAGCGGGGCTGTGAATTCGGGGAAAGCTTCATTGAACATCTCGGTTTCCACCGCCCCGAGGCAGAGGGCATTCACCCGAATACCCCGGCCGGACAGTTCTGCGGTCAGGCACTCGGTAAGAGTCACCAAGGCTCCTTTTGCCACGCTGTAGGCCGAAAGTCCGGGAAATTTGGTACTACCCTGGAAACCGCCCATACTGCTAATGTTCAGGATATGAGCTTCATCCGCAAGCTGGGGTAGCAGCCCCTTTATCAGCCGGACGGCCGAATAGAGATTCACATCCATCATTTCTTTCCATTCATCAATAGAGGTATCCTCGAACGGTTTATTCAACAGTCCGCCGGCGTTGTTAACCAGCACGTGCACATGGGCAAACGTGTCGTGTATTTTGGAGGTTAGCTTTTCGACACTCTTGTCACTGGTAAGATCAGCGGTAACCGTGGTAATTTTTCCCGGTTCTGCCTGCTCAAGTTCGTTCAGCCGGTCGGCGCTTCGGGCGGTGCCCAGCACCGAGTGACCTTGTTCGGCCAGCAAGCGGGCCGATTGATACCCGATGCCTCGACTTGCTCCCGTTATAACGATGTTCATAACTCCCGGATTATTTTTATTTGAACATTACGGGATAAAGGTAACAGGGAATCGGATCGTTCAAAAATAGAAATTACACAGAATTTCAGCAGGCACGATTTTGGTTAAAAGTGTTAATTTGAGCATATTCAAGTACAAAAAAGTCAGCTAAAAAAATCATCATGGCAGCAGAAAGCCGACCCCTCGTGCCTTCGTATATCGAGGAATTGACGTCGTATGAACCGGGAAAAACCATTGCCGAAGTTAACGAGCGGTATCAGCCCCGGAAAATATCGAAACTCGCTTCTAACGAAAACAGGCTGGGTTGCAGCGAACGGGTACCGCCTGCCGTGGAAGCGGTATTAGCCGATATCCAGGATTACCCCGATCCGATAGCCCGCCGCCTGCGCAGGAAAATTGCAGATCGAAACGGGGTATCACCAGAGAATGTAATACTGGCTGCGGGATCGGAAAGCCTGATCGCCAACATGTTCAGAACCTTTTTTTGTGAAGGTGAGGAAGCGCTGACAGCCGACGCCACTTTTGTCGGGCTGTATGTACAAGCGGGTATCGAAAATGTACGGGTCCGCAAAGTTCCTCTCGATGCCGAGTATCGCTTTGACCTTAAAGCGATGGCAAAAGCCATTGACGAACAAACGAAGGTGGTCTACATCGCAAACCCGAATAACCCGACCGGTACCTATGTAACAAAAGCGGCCTTCGAAACCTTCATGAATCTTGTTCCGGAGGATGTACTGGTGGTTATGGATGAAGCTTATTACGAGTATGCCCGCGGTATAAAAGATTACCCCAGGGCGCTCGATTACGATTACAAGAACCTGCTGACCCTGCGCACTTTTTCCAAAGCGTACGGGCTGGCGGGGTTCAGGATCGGGTATGGTATCGGGCATGCCGACCTTATTCACATGATGATGAAAACGAAATTAACCTTTGAACCCACGGCGCCAGCTCAGGCAGCCGCTGAAGCGGCCTACGACGACAGCAGCTTTATCGATAAAAGTCTGGAAATGGTTGCTGATGGCAAAGAAAGGCTTTACCGGTTTTTTGAGGAGTATGAGATCGACTTTGTCCCCACCGTATCGAATGCGGTGATGATTGTGTTGCCGGACGCTTCCGTCACCACCGAAATTACCGCGGAAATGATGAAAAAAGGGGTCATATTGCGGCAGGCAACCGCTTTTGGGCTGCCTAACTGTATCCGTATAACCATCGGGACCCGTGATGAAATTGATCACTTTATGGAGAGTTTTTCATCGATTTACAACCAGTTGTTTGTCAAGAAAAATGCATAAAAATAGTTACTTATGCCTGCGAATGACACCTCTGCCAGTGTGAATACCGCATCTTCGGTAGATATCGATTGGAAATCTATAGCCAGGTTGATCCTCACCTCCCGTGCCATCGACAGGCTTGAGGAGGAGGAGCTGGTACCGAACCGGGAGGTCCTGTACCAGTTTTCAGCCAAAGGTCACGAGCTGGGCCAGTGTGTGCTGGGATCGCTGCTGACACACGATCACGACGCCGTCAGCGCCTACTACCGATCCCGCCCCATGATGCTGACACTGGGTGTGGAACTGGAAGATCTTGTGGCGGCCCCGATGGCGAAATCAGGCGGTTACAGTAACGGCCGGGATATCGGGGTGGTCTGTAATAAACCCGGTATCGGCGGTGGTCCCACGGTTCTTCCCATGGCGGGTGATGTGGGTTCACAATATACCCCGGCGATCGGCTGGGCCCAGGGGATACAGTATCACCTCGAGGAGTTGGACGAAACCGAATATGATGGGGCGATTGCAACCGTCCTGGGCGGCGATGGCTCGGTGGCCACCAACGGGTTCTGGTCGGCACTGACCATAGCGACGACCCAAAACCTGCCGATACTGTTTTATATCGAGGATAACCGGTATAGCCTCTCGGTTCCGGCGGAGTTCCAGACACCGGGGGGTAATATCGCCAAAAACCTCTATTCCTTTAAAAACCTTCGTATTTTTGACGGGGACGGAACGGATCCCGCGGAAACCCGTGACCTGGTAGAACAATCCGTGGCCTATGTGCGGGTCGGCAAGGGACCGGTCCTGCTTCACCTTACGATGCCACGCCTTACCGGCCACTCGTACCAGGATAACCAGGCCTACAAGCGCGAGGAGCTGCTTGAGGAGGAACAGCAAAACGATCCCCTCAAGAACCTGCAAAAAAATCTCGTCCCGGAGACGCTCTCCGAAGAGGAGTGGCAAGCGTTGGAACGGGAAACACGAGAGGAGGTTCGGTCGGCGGTGAACAAGGCCCGTGAGCGCCCGGAACCGTCACCACAACCGGATGACGTAAAGCGATATGTTTTTGCGGAACAAACAGACGGCAAACCGGAGCCCTCACTCGTGGGCGGATTGTCATCCGGAAACCATTCGTTCCCTGAAAGTAGTAACACCCCCGACACGGAGAAAAATCGGATAACGTTTGTTGAGGCTGTACGGCGCACCCTGGCATACGAACTGGAAACCAATCCGAGATTGCTCCTCTTCGGGGAGGATGTGGGAGCAAAAGGAGGCGTACATGCGGCAACCATGGGGCTTAAAAACGAATTTGGTGAAAACAGGGTGTTTGATACAAGTCTCTCCGAAGAGGGGATTATCGGCCGGGCTGTCGGGCTTGCCTGTGCCGGGCTGATGCCGGTTGCCGAGATACAGTTCCGAAAGTATGCCGATCCGGCTACCGAACAGCTGAAAAACTGCGGGACTATCCGGTGGCGAACCAACAACAGGTTTGCCGCTCCCATCGTCGTGCGCATGCCGGGCGGGTTTGCCAAGTGCGGGGACCCGTGGCACAGCGAGAGTTTTGAAGTCTTTTTTGCCCATGCCGTCGGCTGGCAGGTAGCCATGCCCGGTAACGCGTCGGATGCTGTTGGTCTACTCAGGTCGGCTATGCGCTCCGGTAACCCCACCATCTTTTTTGAACACCGGAATCTACTGGATGCGCGTTATGCCCGAAGGCCCTACCCGGGAGATCAGTACGTGGTGCCTTTCGGAACACTTTCCAGGCTCCGGGAGGGAGACCAGCTCACGGTTGTAACATGGGGCGCCATGTGCGAGCGGTGCGAAGCCGCCGCCCGGGAAACCGGTATTGCAGCCGATATCCTGGACCTGCGTACGCTGATGCCGTGGGACAAAGAGGGGGTTCTGGACTCACTCGCAAAAACCAACCGCTGCCTGATCGTACACGAAGATACCCGTACCGCCGGATTTGGTGCCGAAATCGGGGCCGTTCTGGCCCATGAGGGGTTCAGGCTGCTCGATGCCCCGGTGGAACGCCTCACCATGCCGGACATCCCGATGCCCTACAACGTCGATATGATGGAGTCGGTACTGCCCTCTGTCGAAAAAATCGCAGAGAAGATGACGAAACTTATCGAATTTTAACACACCTCTCCCGATATCCCGTTAGGAATCTTCGACGTATTAAATTATTCTTACGTCTTACGATTAAGACTCGACCTTTTACTACCTTTTCCCGGGGTATGCGACAATAATAATATCATCGAACATCATTTTTTGGGGATACAATAGAGTTTAATTATCCTGTTTGCATGAAACTTAGCACAAAACTGATACTGAGTTTTAGTTTTGTAGGATTGCTGCTGGCCGGAATCGGTGTATTTTCACAATACTATAGCCAGCAAATTAAAAACCAGCTGGTGGAAGAGAGCGAGAATGCCGTCCTGGAACTTACCTATTCCGGCGAAATGGGGCTCAAATTGTATCACAGTTTGCTAAATGCCCAGTACTTCCTGGACAAAAGGTATAACCAGAGCATACCGATCGATACCTCAAACTTCCAGATCAGGGCTTCAACGGCCAGCAGGAACGTTAAAAAATCACTGGATGATTTCAGCAGCCGGCTCGATTCAGCCCAGTTCATCCTGGAACAGCATGCCGCATCGTTCGATCAACATCATGAAAACCACCAGAAGCTGCTTGAGATACTGCAACAGCTGGAAGAAAGATTTAACATCTACCGATCGCTCATCAATCAGCTGTTTGAACTTGCTTCGGTAAGTTTCCAGGATGGCCGGGAGTTTCTGAGCGTTACGGTGGAACCCTATTTCCGCTCTAATATGATCCCGCTAATAGAGCAGGTTCGCAACCAGAGCAGGCAAAATATGGATGAGCAGATTGAGATACTCAACTCCCGGCTTGATTTTGCCAGCACCATGCTGGCCATAGCAACTGTGACCACGCTTTTAATTGCCGTCTTCCTGGCCATGTACCTGTATCGCTCTATTGCAACCCCGCTGCGCAGGCTCAGTGATTCCGCAAAACAGATTGGAGAAGGCAATCTTGATGAGCGAATACAGGTAAGTTCCAGCGATGAAATCGGGGAACTGGCCAGCGAATTTAATCGCATGGCCGAAAATTTGAGCAAAATAACCTTCTCCAAGGAGTATGTCGATAATATCATCGAATCGATGGCAGATGCCCTTGTTGTTACCGACAGCGAGTACCGTATCAAGCGGGTTAACACCGAGACCCGGCAGATGCTGGGATATCAGGAAAACGAGCTGCTGGGCGAACCGCTGGATATCCTTTTTTCGGATGTGGATGAGCAGCAACTCCTTCAAATCAGGAATGACACGGCGATCGACAATTTTGAGCTGTCCTACCGCACAAGCGACGACCACGTTGTCCCCGTCAGTTTTTCAAAAGCGGTAATGCGCAATGCCGACGGCAGCATGAAGGGGCTGGTATGCCTGGCCAGTGATATCACCGATCGCAAAAAAGCGGAGGAGCAGGTCAAAAAATCACTGAAAGAGAAGGAGATCCTCCTGGCCGAGATCCACCACCGCGTAAAAAACAACCTCGCGGTGATTTCCGGCATGCTGCAGATGCAGATATGGGAGACGGAAAACGAGGCCGCGGAAACCGCCCTCAGGGACAGCCAGCTGCGGGTGCAATCGATCGCACTGGTCCACGAGAAGTTGTACCAGTCGGAAAACCTCTCCTATATCGAGTTTGACAAGTATATCCGCGATCTCCTGCAGGCGATCGGCAGTACCTATATGAATGATGAACGCGAGATCTCCATAACCACGGAACTGGATACGATAGCCCTGAACATCAACCAGGCGATACCGTGTTCGCTGCTGATCAATGAACTGGTCGTCAACGCCTATAAACACGCATTTACACCAGATGGAGAGGGGCAAATTTCGATTGAAATGAAGAAGGAGAACGGGCACATCTGTGTGAATGTGCGGGACAACGGCAGCGGGTTTCCCGAGGAGTTTGCCGATGACTCCTCAGAAAGCCTGGGGATGTCTATCATCAATACACTCAGCAAGCAACTGAATGCTGATATCCGGATATTCAACAACCGGGGAGCCAACGTCCGGTTTCGTTTTAAACCGGAAGATGTATTCTGAGCTGGGCTCGGTGATCAGGCATTTCCGTCGAGATACGATTTCCGTTTCGGTTCGGGAAATTTTTCAATGGCATAGCGGAGCAGCACGCGTGGAAATGTGCGGTAGTCATGCTTTTGCAAAAACGCTTCTTCTGCTGTCATATCACGTTTTCCGATTTCACGAAGGGTCCAGCCGACCGCCTTCTGTATCAAATCGTGATCATCATATAGAAGTAGCCGTGAAATTTCGAGCGCATCATCAACATCACCGTTCCCTATAAAGTGATGACAGCTCATAACAGCTACCCTTCGATGCCAGATGTTTTCCGATTTCGCCAGTTTAAAGAGTACCGACCGATCCCGTTTCTCCAGGTAGGGGCCCATGATTTTTGGGGCGGAACTGTCAACCAGATCCCAGTTGTTGACCCGGTCAAGGTGTTGGAGGTAGCATTGGTAGATCTCCTTCCTGACAGCGGAATTCGCTCGGCTGAACCGGTAGGCGAGTATAAAGAGTGCGGTTAGCCGTTCCTCGTGAAATTCCGATTGCAGTAATTTAGCCGTCTCTGGGATCGGCATCATACTGTTGGAGCGGGCTATTCTACGCAGTTCCGGTACCCGAATGCCCAAAAATTGGTCTCCTTCCCCGTATTCACCCTTCCCGGTCTTGAAAAATCGCTGCGAATGTTCCGCGATATCCGGGTCTGCCAGTGATCTCAGCGTTTGTTTAACGAAAGAATGGGTCATTGTGTGCCGTATCGGGATTTGACTCCGTTTGCAAATGCGACCTGGAACCGGATGTCGTTACTCTTCCGGGTTCAACGGGTAATCGATCCCCAGTTCTTTCCCTTTGTTAACCATATCCTGCTGAAGTTCCTCAACCACCTCGGGGAAATCTCCGGCCCGGTTGAACCGTTCGCCCGGATCGTTCTGCAGATCAAACAGCTGCGGCTGTTCTTCGACGGTACGTAGTTTCCATTTTCCTTTGCGCATCGCTTCCAGCCGGTCGCCAAGCAGGTAAAAATACTCGTTTCTTGGAGATGATTCCTCCTCTCCGGTCAGAAAAGGCATCAGGTTATACCCGTCAATCGGATGGTCGGGCAGCGTACCGCCCGCTGTCTCTATCAGGGTGCGGTAGATGTCCGGACTGGCGGCGAGATCGTCGGTTACCTGGCCGGCGGGAACCTGGGCAGGCCAGCGAATAAGAGCAGGCACCCGTGTTCCCCCTTCATAGGTAGTGGCTTTCGACTCCCTCAGCAGGCCGGTAGTTCCCTGGTGCCATGGCTTGTTTCCTTCTTGCAGCATGCGGTCCGGAAGATTCAGCCAGGGACCGTTGTCGGAGGCAAAAAATACGATGGTATTTTCTGAAATTCCCTGCTGTTCCAGGGTTTCCATCACCTGTCCCACGCTCCAGTCAATGGTTTCGATAACATCACCATATAGTCCTGCGTCCGATGATCCCCGGAACTGTTCGGTCGTGTGGATCGGCAGATGGGGCATGGCATATGCCAGGTACAGGAAAAAGGGATGTTCATCCCCGGAATTGGACGTGATGAAACGGACTGCTTCTTCGGTGTAACGAACAGTTATGGAATCCTGGTTGATCGGGTGCTCCACCATTTCCGTACCCCGGTACAGGCCCAGCGGCTCTTCCGTTTGCACCCACGGTTTGCGGTAGTCGTTGGAGTAGGGCAGGCCAAACCAGGAATCGAACCCCTGGTTGGGCGGCAGGAATTTGTCCTGCATATAACCGAGGTGCCATTTCCCCACCATGCCGGTTGCGTAACCAGCCTGGTTCAGCGATTCGGCGAGTGTCAGTTCACTGTCGGGCAGCCCGCCGGTTCCGTCGGATCCCGTGCCACCCCCGAACTCAACCCGCGTCATGTACCGGCCGGTAAGCAGCTGGGTTCGGGAGGGAACGCACCAGGCTCCCGTCACAAAAGAGGTAAACCGAACACCTTCTTCGCCGATGCGGTCGATATTCGGGGTTCTTATGGTCGGGTGCCCGTAGCTGCTCAAATCGCCATAGCCCAGATCGTCCGCAAAAAGGATGATGATATTTGGCTGCGATGGTTCTGAATCCGTTTCCTGGTCCGGCTCTACGCAACCGGTTGCCGTGCACAATAGACTGAAAATGATTAGAAATAGGGCGGGCCGCCGCCATCCATTGGAAAATCCCATGTCATCCCTCATTGTCATTTATTGGTTGATTTAGGTAGATGTTTCAGTATCGTATTTTATCTAAAATAGGCATTGAGTAGAAAATGGCAATAATAACCGGTTTGATAAGGCGCACACAAGGGGATCCGCACCCTAAAACCATTGTGAAGTTGCGATATAACAGTTATCATCAATAATTAGAAGGCCTCCCGCAAAAAGATGAGAAAACCGGGAACAACCATGGGGGCGTCATTTTTCCGGGCATGGACTAGAGTACATTTTTAATTACCGGGTAAAATATGATGAACAGGCTTGGCATACTGTTAATGGTTCTTTTGCTGGGCTCCTGCTGGCAATCTGAGACTGACAACTGTAGTGGTAATGATTTCTACATTTCGAACCGGGCACCCCTTGTGCAGCAGCCCTACATGGAGCTGCCGATCGGGGCTATTGAGCCGAAGGGCTGGCTGCTGGATCAGCTCAGGCGGCAGCGTGAGGGGCTGACCGGCTACCTTGATGAGGTCTACCCGCAGGTGGTGGGCGAATCGAACGGTTGGCTCGGCGGGGACGGCGACGGCTGGGAACGAGGGCCCTACTGGATGGACGGGCTGGTGCCGCTGGCCTACATCCTGGATGACGAGAAGCTGAAGAAAAAAGCTAGAACGTGGGTGGAATGGAGCCTGCAAAACCAGCCGGAGGACGGCTATTTCGGTCCCATTCCGTTTGAGGGGGATCCGCCGGTGGATATCCAGGGCGTGCAGGAGGGCCCCCGCCGCGACTGGTGGCCCAAGATGGTGATGTTGAAAGTGCTCAAGCAGTATTATATGGCCACCGAAGATGAACGCGTACTGGAGCTGATGACCGGCTATTTCCGCTACCAGCTGGACCATCTGCCGCAGCAGCCGCTCGACCACTGGTCCTACTGGGGCAACCGCCGCGGAGGCGACAACCTGGCGATCGTCTACTGGCTTTACAACCGTACCGGCGATGAGTTCTTGCTGGAGCTGGGCGACTTGATCCATGACCAGACGTTCGACTGGAAAACCGTGTTTGCCGGCGACAGCGTCGCACAACTTAACCCGGTTCCCGACCTGCACACCGTGAATGTGGCGATGGGCCTGAAAACCCCGGGCATCTACTACAAGAAGAACCGTGATCCGGGGAATATCCAGGCCATAAAAGAGGGACTGGGCGACCTGAAGGAGGTGCATGGGTTTGTATCCGGCCTGTTCGGAGCGGACGAGAACCTGCACGGCAACGATCCCACCCAGGGCACCGAGCTCTGCACGGTGGTGGAGATGATGTACTCATTCGAGCACCTGGCCAAAATTACCGGCGATACCTATTTTGCCGATTATCTCGAAAAACTGGCCTACAACGCCCTGCCTACCCAGCACAATGACGACTACAGCCGCCGGCAGTACTTCCAGCAGGCCAACCAGGTGGAGATCACCCACCAGGTACGCAACTTCTTCAACGACGCCAACGCACAGCTCTGTTACGGGGTGCTGACCGGCTATCCCTGCTGCACCACAAACATGCACCAGGGGTGGCCCAAGCTGGTTCAAAACCTGTGGTACGCTACCGAAGATAACGGGCTGGCGGCCATGATCTATACCTCCAGCGAGGTGACCGCCCGGGTGGGAGACGGTACCGAGGTGACGATCACCGAAGAGACTGATTACCCGTTCCGGGAGAGGATTAATTTTACGATCTCAACGCCTGAACAAGTTCAGTTCCCGCTGGAGCTGCGGATTCCCGGATGGGCGAAGCAGTACCGGGTGGCTATAAACGGGGAGCAGTGGCAGCAGGATACCGGTGGCGGAAAGATGATCACCATCGACCGGAGATGGGCGGACGGGGAGAGGGTGAGCCTGACCCTGCCGATGGATATGCGCATCAGCCGCTGGGCGGAGATGTCGGCGGGCATTGAACGCGGTCCGCTGGTCTATGCCCTGAAGATAGGCGAGCGGTGGGAGGAGAATCCCCCGGATGAAAATACATGGCGCATCACACACAGCTAC
>JAWVZC010000080.1:0-13608 GCA_033722415.1 Balneolaceae bacterium
CTGAGACTGCGACTGGAAGGCAGCTATCCGCTGAATGATCAGTTTTCCGTGTTTCTGAATATTGAAGGCTTACGGTACAGTTCCAGCTCTTCAGGCCAGGTGTTGGGGGATATGCAGTTATCGGGGGGAGCCAGGTTTTCTTTCATTCCCAATACCAGGAATTCGGTATCGGGTATAAGTCCGGAATGGAAAAAAGGTTCGAGCCAACATGTGGAAATCCGATATGCCGGGAAAGGTAAACTCTACCTGGTAGGGGATTTCAACAACTGGAATCGACCGGGCATACCGATGGTTGAACAGGAGGAGAACCGGTATGTGGCCCTTTTGAACCTGGAGGTGGGCGCCTACGAGTACAAGATATTACGGGTACAGGGAGAAGAGGAGGAGTGGATCCCTTTTTCCGAAGACACATACACAGTGCGGGATGGCTACGGGGGAAAAAATGCAATGATACTGATTGAACACTAATGCGAGTTTAATGCTATGAAAAACCTGACACTAAATATCTCAAATATTGTACTTGCGGGCCTGGTATTGTCGGTTCTTTGTTCGGGAGTCACAATCCCCGGGTATGCCCAGGAACAGCCGATTAACGATATGATAAAATCCGGGGTAGAGCGGGGGATCGATGAATCGATGCTCGCCGAACTGAAAACCCGATCGGAAAGCCGCGGAATTACTCAGCAGCAGTTGCGTAATATCCTTGCCTCCGCACTGGAGCTCGCTTCCGATAACCTGCCATCCGAGCATATTATCCAAAAAGCGCTTGAAGGGATGTCCAAGGGGGTGCCCGATACCCGGATCGCATCGGTCATTGACCGAATGAACCAATCGACCCGCCATGCCTCGCAGGTGATAGATCCATGGATGGAACTTCCCCGGGTTCGACAAATGGTGAATCGTTCCGGCCCATCCGGGCAGCAGACCCGGGTACGGAACCAAATGATCGAAGCTTCAGCCCGTGCAATCACACAGGATGTGCCGGCTGAATCGATCGGCAGGATGCTGGAAGACCTCAACAATGATGTAATCATGGACAACAGCAGTCCGTCTGATATAGCAGCAGCCATTAATATTCTTCCCGATCTTTCTGCCGGTCAGCAACCGGATATGGCCCGGGGCGTTGTGGTTCGGGCTTTAAAGGGAGGTTTTAAGGGAGCTGATCTGCAAAAATTGCCGATGGCTGTAAACATGGCACAGCAGCGCAGTCAGATTCCCGCAGCAGCAGTGCTGCAGGGAGTATCGAAACAGCTGCAGGCGGGTACACCGGCAGCCCAGGTACTGCAGAACCTGTTTAACGGCACCATCGGGGGAGGTCCGCCCGGAAATAGTCCCCGCGGCCTTCAGGACAACCCGGGCCAGGGAAACCGCGGTCAGGGCCAGGGCCAGGGACAGGGACGGGGCAACAATTGACTGAACGGCAATATCTTCCCTGGGATGTAAACATCCGGGTGGGCACAGGTTCTAAAGGTTCTGCTACGTTATACCCGTTGTAACAAAGGGAAGTAAGGGACCGCGGATTGTATTTTGTCCTCACGTTCACGAGGTGGAAAATTGTTTTCTCTACTTTATAGATCCGGTGTTGATAGCAACAGATCCCCCCTTCCACGTTTCTTTTTGCAAACCGGCAAAATCGGGAATTAGGAAAGATCCTGATACCATCTCCTATCTTTAATTTCAGGTAAAATAAATCCTGATTTTTTAGTAACCCTTCCCCATTTCACTCGTCACATTCTCACAGACGGTTTTTAATCCCCATTAATAAAAATGAAATAAAAAATATATGCTACAGACAAGATTACTCCGATATGCTATCGTGCTGTTGCTTGGAATCGGTTTTCTAACAGCAGCCTGCGACAACGGCGGAACCGGTGCCGACTCGAACCTGGGTACACTGGAAGTCCGCCTTCACGATGCCCCGGCAAGTTACGACGCGGTGAACGTCTATGTTGAACGCGTGGAAATTAACAGGGAGGAGAGTGACGAAGGCTGGATGACTATCAGCGAGCCCCGGCAGACCTACAACCTGCTTGAACTGACCAACGGGGCCTATGCGGTGCTCGGTGATACTACGCTCGAGGCCGGTACTTATAACCAGATCAGGCTTATTTTGAGCAGTGACGGGCACAGCGTGGTCATTGACGGCCAAGAAAAAAGCATGAAGGTTCCCAGTGGTTCCAATACCGGAATCAAGCTGAATGTAAATGCGGAGATCGAGGAGGATCTGCAGTATACCCTGCTCCTTGATTTCGATGCAAGCCGGTCTGTGGTAAAACGGGGGAGGGGACAGGCCAATCCCGAATACCTGCTGAAGCCGGTGATTTCAGCCTCCAATCAGGCGGTGACCGGCAACATTGACGGCACCGTAAGCCCGGCAGAGGCTGAACCTGTTGTTTACGCCCTGTCTAACCAGGACACCCTGGCAACAACCTATGCCGACACCACCGACGGGTACTTCAAGCTTATCGGTCTCGAAGAGGGAAGCTATACCGTTTCCATTGAACCGACCAATGAAAACTATGCAAGTACTGATACAAGTGGTGTGACGGTAACGGTCGGGGAAACTAGTAATCTTGGAACCATTGAACTGGAACAGGCCCAGTAAAGTAACAAGGAGAGCAAAGATCGGGTGGTATACCCGGTTTCGTAACAAACCTCCGAGGGAGCGATGCCCTCGGAGGTTTTTTTACGTACAGGTGAATGGGATCCTATCCGGTTACACCGCCACCATCTCACGGCTGAATTCGGCAATACTGCTGCGTCGCACCACATCACCCATAAGCGTGGCTGAAGTGCAGTCGGTGATTTCCACTTCAACATAATCGCCCTTTTCAAAATCGTGACGATCAAACACAACCATTTTATTGGTATCGGTACGGCCTTTAAGCTGCTCGTCTGACCGCTTGCTCGTACCTTCCACCAGAACCAGGTGACGTCGTCCGATCTCTTGCCTGTTACGTTTTTCCTGGATCTCCATCTGCTGTTCGATAATTTCGGTGAGGCGTCGTTTCTTCACGTCTTCCGGCACATTATCCTCATATTTGCGCTGTGCCAGGGTACGACCACGCTCTGAGTAGGCAAACATGTACGCCAGATCGTATTCCACCTCCGCCATAAGGGACAAGGTATCCCGATGTTCCTCTTCGGTCTCATCACAAAATCCGGCAATGATATCCGTGGATAGTGAAACGCCGGGTATAATCTGTCTCATTTTTTGAACCAGTTCCAGATACTGCTCCCTGGTATAGGGACGTCGCATCCGCTCAAGTACGGATGTACTGCCCGATTGTGCAGGAATATGAATATAGTTGCAGAGATTCGGGCGTTCCGAAATCAGATGGAGCAGTTCTTTGGGGAAATCTTTGGGGTGTGGCGAAGAAAACCGGATACGCATCTCCGGATCCACGTTGCTGGCCTGCTCCATAAGAGCAGTAAAATCAGTATCCTGGTACTGGTAGGAATTTACATTTTGCCCCAGCAGCGTGACTTCTTTGTAGCCCTGGTCGCTCAAATCCTGCAGTTCGCTGATGATACTCTCGACGGGACGACTTCGTTCCCGACCCCGGGTAAAGGGCACCACGCAGAATGCGCACATGTTATCGCAGCCGCGCATAATCGTGACAAAGGCGCTGACCCCGTTGTCGTTGGTACGCACAGGGGAGATATCGGCATACGTCTCCTCGAGCGAAAGCAGCGTGTTTACCGCTTTGCGGCCGTCATCCACTTCGGTAAGAAGGTCGGGCAGATCGCGGTAGGCATCGGGGCCCACGACCAGGTCAACCAGGTGTTCCTTCTCAATAATTTTGTCCCGGATCCGTTCCGCCATACATCCCAGCACACCCACGGTGAGGTGATTTTTCTCCTCTTTCAGCGAACGAAATTCGGTTAACCGTTTCCAGACTTTGTCTTCGGCATTTTCACGAATCGAGCAGGTATTGATAAAAATAATATCTGCCTGTTCCGGCTGCTGTACCGGTTCCATACCTTCCTCCATAAGGATGGAGTTGACAATCTCGGTGTCAGAGACGTTCATCTGGCAACCGTAGGTCTCAATATAAAAATTGCGTTTATCCAAGGTGCACGGGCTGTTTTGATTGGAAGCTTCGTTCTGTTTCAAGTTCGAAATATAAGGATGTTTTGAGAAGATTTTAAGCGTATTGAGGACTTGGGTCTCAAACCGGTAGCGACGTAGGCCGAATCGGGCTGCTATTACTGCAGATTGGTAGTCCATTCATCTTCCTCCTTGTGGGGAAGGGTCTCCGTAAACTGCATGCTGTACTCGATGAATTTCTGCAGCGCCTTGCCCTTATTGTAAACTCCCGGCTGAACGGCCAGGATGTGCCCGCTGGTTTCATCCGCCTGCCTGAAATTGGTGATGCCCGCACGTTCAACCAGGGTACTGCCCAGAGAGGGATTGAGCCGGATGATCAGAAGATCGTCATAAATACCGAAACACATGTTGCCGTTCAGCAGCCACCCCACCCAGCCCAGCCGCTTGTTTTTGTACAGTTCCTCATTGTCAATGAGGTAGTGATCGATGCGGTCCTCAAGTTGTTGATTGTACGACATAGTGCGGCTTGTTTTGATGTTTTTTACAATCTAACGCTGCTAAATTAAGATGCAAGCGAAAGTGGAAATTATAATCTTAAATAATTCCGATTCCCGACATTACCGGTTTCGGGCACGTTCTAATGAAGAAGTGAGTAAGGAAATCTTACCGGCCAAAAGCGATCACTTTAAGCGGGTCGGTCTTGGCGGCGACCCGGGCCGGTATCCAGGAGGCGAGGGTACACAAGACGATGGTAACCAGGGAAACCAGCAGAAAATCGAGTCCATGCGGTTCCACCGGGGCATACGACATATAGTAATTTTGTTCCGACAGTGGAATGATATGCCAGGTAGACTGCAGCCAGACGAACAGCAGTGCAAGAGCGATACCGATAAACAGTCCCACTACAGCCACAAAAAAGCCTTCCAGCAGGAACACATATTTGACACTGCGATCTTTGCCCCCGATCGTCTTGAGGATACCGATATCCCTGGTTCGTTCCAGTACCATCATCAGGATGGTGCCGATCAGGTTAAATGCCGCAACGATAATCATCACGCTGATAACGAACGGGATGGTCGACTCCTGCAGGTCAACCCATGCGAAAATATTGCCATAGCGGTCAAAAATCGTTTCGGTGAAATAGGGGAACGGCAGATCGGCGGTTAGCCGGCTGTCGATTGACTGTATCTGTTCCGGGTCTGCCAGTTTTATTTCGACGGCCGAGGCGTGAACACCGGGTACCCGAAACAGTTTTCGGGCATACTGCCGATCCACCATCGCAAACACATCATCAAAGCGGTCGATCCCGGTCTGGTAGATGCCGGTAACCCGAAATTGCTGTATTTCCGGGGAGTTCAACGGGGAGGGAAGTCCCTCGATGGTATAGGAGATAAGTACGTCCCCGATGTCAGTGCGCAGGTTTTCAGCCAGTTCGGCACCGAGGATAATACCCGGGATACCCGCTGAGTCGGTCCCCAGCTCGTACGAACCCCGGTTGATATACGATCGCATCTCGGAGATGTCGCCGGACCGGTCGACTCCCTTCAGGAACATGCCGCTGATCTCGTTGCTTGACTGGATCATCGCCTGGCCGGTAACCACCTGCTGGGCCTGTGCAATCTCGGGATACTGTTGCAGCGTGCTAAGCAGGGTATCGGCGCGGTAGAGGGGTTCGTCGGAGAAAGTGGTGACGGTGATATGCGGTGCAAAACCGATAATTTTATCATTAATCACGGACTTGAACCCGTGAACAATGGAGAGCGCAATGAGCAGCCCTGCCGACCCAACCGCCACCCCGGTTATAGCCATAGTCTTGATAAACGAGAGAAAGCGTGAGCCTTTCCGTTTTCCTTTGAAATACCTCAGCGCCAGGTACCACTCAAAGTTCATTCGTTATCGGTTGTCAGGGTTTGTATTAATGGTTGGAGTATCGAAAAGTGATCCCTCCCGGCCCGTCATAGCGGACTTTCAGCCGTTGTGGATTATACCGATAACAGTTCGACCGGTACTAATTCTTTTCCGGTTTCATTTGCGGGAAGAACAGGACATCCCGAATCGATTCGGAGTCGGTCATAATCATGGCCAGCCGGTCGATACCGATTCCTAGGCCCGCTGTCGGCGGCATACCGTACTCCAGGGCCCGCAGGAAATCCTCATCAAGCTCCTCGATCGTTTCCTCATCACCCTGTTCGCGCAGCTTTAGCTGCTCCTCGAACCGTTTGCGCTGGTCCACCGGGTCGTTGAGCTCCGAAAAGGCGTTGGCGATCTCCTTCCCGTTGCAGATGCACTCAAACCGTTCCACCAAGCCCTCTTTACTGCGATGTTTTTTGGCCAGCGGACTCATTTCAACCGGGTAGTCGGTGATGAACGTTGGCTGTACCAGTTTCGGTTCCACAAATTCGCCGAAGATCTCATCAATAATTTTACCTGCGCCTGCACCCTCTTCCAGCTCCAGGTGCAGTTCATCGGCTATCGCTTCCAGTTCATCCACGTCTTTCTGATACAGGTCGTACCCTGTTTCACCCTCGATAGCTTCAAGCATCGGAATGCGTGGCCATGGACGTTCGAAATCGATCTCGTTATCGCCAACCTGCATTTTGGTTGATCCGTGCAGCGTCATGGCGACTTTTTCGAGCATCTCCTCCACAAAATCCATCATCCAGTTGTAGTCTTTGTAGGCCACATACAGCTCCACCTGGGTAAATTCGGGGTTGTGGAAGCGGGAGAGGCCCTCATTGCGAAAATCCTTGGAGAACTCGTACACCCCGTCGTACCCGCCTACGATCAGGCGCTTCAGGTAGAGTTCATTGGCAATCCTTAGGTAGAGCTTCATATCCAGCGCATTGTGATGAGTCACAAAGGGTCGTGCGGAAGCCCCCCCGTAGATCGGCTGGAGAATCGGGGTTTCCACTTCCAGGTACCCGCGCTTGTTCATAATGTCCCGCATTGCCTGCACCATCTCGGTACGCTTGCGAAAGGTGTCACGCACGTCCGGGTTAACGATCAGATCGAGGTAGCGCTGGCGGTAGCGCTGTTCCTTGTCGGTAAAAGCGTCATATATCTTGGTTTCGCCCTCGTCGGTTTCCACTTCCTTGGGAATGGGAATGGGCCGGAGGGTCTTGCTAAGCAGTTCAAATGTCTCGGTATGAACCGTTGTTTCTCCGGTACCGGTTTCAAATACAAAGCCCTTGATACCGACAATGTCGCCGATATCGGTCAGCTTTTTGAATACGGTGTTATAGTTTTCTTTTCCCACGTCATCACGTCGGATATATATCTGGATTTCCCCGTCAGCATCCTGAAGATTGAAAAAGGTGGATTTTCCCATGATGCGCCGCGTCATGATGCGCCCCGCTATCGAAACCCGCTCCAAATCGTCGGTATCCTGCCCATCCTTGCGCATCAGTCCGGGATTATCAAGAATCTGTTTGCTGGTGTGGGTCACATCGAATTCATACGGGTAGGGGTCGATATCCATCTCCCGCAGCTGCTGAAGTTTTTCAAGACGTATTTCGTGCTGTTCACTTACACTTGAATCGGCGTTGCTCATCTGAAGTTGTGGTCCTGGTTACGTTGTCTTATTTGTGGCTGACTGATAGCCGCCCAAAATAGGAAAATTATATGAGAGATGAGTATTGTAATACCTATGATTTCGTATTCTCATCAAAGGAGGTGCATAAAAAAATTTCGAAGTTCCGAAATGCAGGCTATATCCGCATGACAAAAAGGATTAAGTAGCCTGAAAGCTGGTCGGGTCAACTTGTTTATAGCCTGTGATTGCCGTTATTTTATATTGAAAATCATAAAAGTGTGTTCACCCTTGAAAAAACTGAATCCTGATTTCGAATCCATACTGCCAAACGGAATTACCGTTACCGTCGATACGATTTCAGATGCTCATACCAGCGAATGGCTGAATCCGGAAGAACGCACGGAATTTGATCAGCTTACGAGTGAGCAGCGTAAAAACGAATTTCTCTCCTCCAGGAAACTGCTTGGTGAAACAATCGCGGCAATCGGACTGGATGATGATTCCTTTCGCCTGAAGAAAGATTCGTATGGCAAACCGTACGGCGTTTCGGAGAACAGAACATTTCATGTCAGTATTGCTCACAGCAGAACCTGTGTGGTATGCGGAATTTCAGGAAGCCATGATATCGGTATCGACATCGAGCCGTTGGCGAGACAAGTGAGTGAACGGGTAAGGGAGCGTATCCGGCACCCGCAAGAGCACGAGACACTGCAAACGGAACCCCTTATCCGTTTGTGGACCCTCAAGGAGGCTCTCGTAAAACTGGAAGGGCGTGGACTGCGTACCAACCTGAACAGAATCAGGCTGCACAAACACGGTCGCCATACGTTTTCGGGGATATTTGATGATGAGAAAAGCGCCAGAATTTGTAGTTTTACCTATGGTAATCACTGGATTGCCGTAGCATTCTATCATCAAAATAACTAACGGTCAGCGATACTGTTTATGAATATCATCTCGTATTCCAGGGAGCGTATACAGGAGGGATTGGTACGTGCCCGATCTCGCCATGAAGGGATAAACGATCATATCCGGCTGGTGTTTACTCCCACACGGATAAACCATGACAATTTTGACCGGGCATGTGATATTTACAGCCGTATCGATCCCGAAAATTACGATACGGTCATGATTGTAGAAACATTTGACCGCGTGCTTGAAAAAAAGCTGCCAATGCCCTCCAACAAGTATTTTGAAACACCGCTGGGGCGTGTTCCGGTGAACGACTTTTTGCGCAATGAACTGTGTGATGAAGATGACGATTTCTATATCCATGACGAGGGGTACAGCAAGGATATGAGCCTGTTTCAGCAGCTGATGATCCTGCAATGTGTCTGCGGCGATTTTTCAGTACTCAGTATTCAAATTGCGGATGAGGATCCCGCCATCGTCAAAGAGCTCGCCTTTGCCCTGGAAGAGGTGATGGCCTCACGGAATGCCCTGCTCGTTTTTTGCTGTGAACTGGATAATGCACGCAAACAGGAGTTCCAAAAAGTGAAGGACATTATCGAAAAGGACAATCAGTCCGGGTTGATGAACTACCTGAACAGCGGGGAATCCAAGATTACCGGTACCACCTCTTTCATCGCCGGCGTGCTCGTGGCGGATGCCTGGGACCTAGCGTTGAACTTCCTTGACAGTGAATATGAGGATTACCGGGGCAACTTGCTGACGGCGTATGCCGATTATCAAACGGTTATGCGCAATGTGTAACATAATCGTGAACAGTTACCACCACAGATATTGAATTTCGGGCATAACATCCGGATATCGATTATCGGCACAGGTGCACTGGGGAGTACCCTTGCCCGTGCGCTTGACCTCCAGGGATTCCCGATCCACGGTATCTTCAATCGAACCCTGAAACCGGCCAAAAAGCTTGCTTCCATACTCAACGTCCCACACGTCAATACCTTCCCGGTAACCGAAAAGGAGGTGGGCGATCTGGTTTTTATTACGGTTCCGGACGAAGCGATTCCCGATGTTACGGAGCGGCTGGCTCGCAACAACTGGGATCTCCGCAACATAGGGGTGGTCCACTGTTCCGGTAATGAACCCGCCGAACTGCTGCAAGCATTACATCAGAACGGAGCCCTGACGGCCGCATTTCATCCGCTGCAAACCTTTAACAGCAGCTCCCTGCCAGATGTCTTCCAAAACATCTACGTCAGCCTGCAGGGTGATGAGGAACTCACCGAAACACTTGAACATATTGTCCACAGGCTGGGTGCCAGGCCGCTTCACCTGACATCGCAATCAAAATCATACCTGCATGCTGCTGCGGTTGTGGCTTCCAATTATATAGTCACCCTTATGGATCTGGCCGGGGATATCGCCGCACTCGGAAATATCGATCACACGAAGGCACGAAGAGCCCTATTCCCGTTGCTCAAAACCACGGCAGAAAACACCACCGCCGAAAACCTGCCGGATATATTGAGCGGTCCGATAGCAAGGGGAGATGTTGAAACCGTCAAAACCCATATCAGCCTGCTGGAACAAGACCAGCGGATCCTGTCGTTATATAAACGGCTCGGGCAGGAAACAGTGCGATTGGCCCGGCAAAAAGGGACCCTGACCGCTGATAAAGTTAAGGAACTGCAAAATATGTTGTCAGATTAGATGGTTAATAAAAAGAGCACGGGCAACGACACCGACGATTTTTACCGGCGAGTGTACCGGGTGGTGGAACAAATACCGAAAGGCAACGTTACTACCTATGGTGCGATAGCCCGCCGTCTGGGGGTGGCGTCCGGTGCGCGTATGGTGGGCTATGCGCTGAACAGTGCTGCTGAGATGTCGATCCCGGCACATCGTGTCGTAAACAGGCTGGGTGAGTTGACAGGCCGGGCTCATTTTCCGGGTGATACCATGCGCGAACGGCTGCAACAGGAAGAGGTCGTATTCGTGGATGATTATACTGTCGACATCGACCGGCATTTTTGGGATCCGGGTGAAGCTGAAATCGAAACTCCCAACCAATCAGAATATGAATAGTTTAAAGAACATGACGGTTACCCTGCTGTTTCTAATGGTGCCGGTGCTGCACCCACAGGCAATGGCACAGCAGCAGACAGGGCAACAACTTCTTAAGGATATCGACGGATCTGAACTGCAGCAGGTCATCGAATCCTATGAAGGACAAAAAGCGGTGTTACTGAACATGTGGGCTACCTGGTGTGGTCCCTGTATCGAAGAGTTTCCCCATATCGTGAAACTGCAGCGAAAATATGAGGACCGGCTGCAGGTTATCTTTGTTTCAGCTGATTTCAAGCGCCAGTCGGCCGTTGATTTCCTGAATAAGCACAACGTTAACTGGACTACCTATTTTAAGACCGGTGACGATCAGAAGTTTATCGAATCCGTATCTGAAAAATGGACGGGCGCCATGCCATTCACAATGATCTTGGACCAGGAAGGGAATCTGGTGGAAAGCTGGGAAGATAAAGCGGATTTTTCAACATTTGAATCGAACATCAAAAAAGCACTTAAGGAATAAACCATGGATACATCAACTCGTACCTTATCAGTGATTTTCAGTCTGATTATCGGGCTAGCTGCATGGGCCTTTTCTCCGGTAAAAGAATTTATGCCGGACGAGCTGGAACTGGGAGCGGAGGCACCTATGACGGCGGTGAAGATGAAAACCGTTTCCGGTAATATGATCAGCCTTTCGGATGTGGCCGGGGAACATGGATTACTCGTGATATTCAGCTGCAATACCTGCCCGTGGGTGGAGCAGTGGGAAGATCGCTACAACCCGATCGCAAACCTTGCACAGGAAAAGGGCATCGGTATGGTAGCGCTGAATCCCAATACCACATACCGAGACCGCGGTGACGGATTCGATGACATGAAAGAGCGGGCGGATAAGATGAATTACCAATTCCCGTATGCGCTGGATGAAAACAATCGGCTGGCCGATGCATTCGGGGCCACCAGGACACCCCATGTGTTTCTGTTCAACTCGGAAATGAAGCTGGTCTATCGCGGTGCTATTGATGACAACGCAAAATCTGCTGAAAATGTCGACAAGCACTACCTCAGGGATGCCATCACCCAGCTGGCGGCGGATGAAGAGATTACAACCAAATCGACAAAATCCCTCGGTTGTACGATCAAGCGTGCACGATGACCGGCATCAATTAGATTACAGTACTTAAGAGTCAATAATTTTGAGGTTTGTCCGTTGGGCAAACCTCTTTTTTATGTTATTTTTACTGCTTATGCCCACATGGAAATTACATACCGAATTTACCTTTGAGGCTGCCCATTTTATTGACGGGTACGACGGGAACTGCGGTCGCATGCACGGTCATTCATACAAGGTGCGGATGAAAGCCGTTTCCAATAAACTGAATCCGTCAGCCTACCTGGAATCCGCCGATATGGTGTGCGATTTCCGGGAACTGAAATGGGCGGCCAGCGACTCCGAAGACGGGGGGCTGGACCACAGTTTCCTTAATGAAAAGATGCCCTGTGCAACAACCGCCGAACGGATAGCTGAATTTATTCATAAAGAGACCAGCAAGCGTATCCCTGACGGAATCGAACTGACGGTCACAGTCTGGGAGACGGAAGACAGCTGGGTGGAATATACCGATACAGAGTGATGTTCAATCCCACAAAAACCGACCGGGTAGATATCCTGGAGACCCAATCATTCGGTGAGGAACAATACCCGCTGATGGAGGATTTCTACACCATTCAGGGGGAGGGGACCCATACCGGCAAACCGGCGTACTTTATCCGAACAGCCGGTTGTGATGTTAATTGCTGGTGGTGCGATGTCAAGGAGAGCTGGGATGAGGATCAACATCCGCAGATAAAAACCGATGAGATTGTCAAGCGTGCGGTCTCGAGCGGTGCCCGGATGGCGGTAATCACCGGGGGAGAGCCTCTATTGCATGATCTGGACCCGTTGACCTACCGGCTCAGGGAAGAGGGACTGGATGTGCATATCGAGACGAGCGGTTCCTCACCGCTTTCGGGATTCCTGGACTGGATAACGCTTTCTCCAAAACGATTCAAGGAACCACTTGACGAGATTTTTCCCTATGTCGATGAACTTAAAGTGGTGGTATTGAAGCAAAAGGATATCGAGTGGGCAGAAGAAAATGCGGAAAAGTGTCCCGACGATGCAAAACTACTGCTCCAACCGGAGTGGGACACTCCCTCATCAATGGACCTGATTGTCGAGTATGTAAAAGAACATCCGCAGTGGGGCATTAGCTTGCAGACGCATAAGTTTTTGGGTGTCAGGTAGTGCTTTTCACGAGAAAACCCGCACCTCGTTGAAGGCACGGGTTTGTACATAAAATCCGAGAGTTTCCGGATTATCGTTCTTCGACCGGAACCCATTCCAGGTTCTTCTCACCCACGTACAGTGCCCGGGGGCGTATCAGTCGGTTGTTTTCAGCCTGTTCAATATAGTGGCCCGTCCATCCGGAAACGCGGCTCATGGCAAAAATACAGGTGTAAAGATCCGGCTTGATGCCCATGGAGTAGTAAACTGTAGCTGAAAAGAAGTCGACATTCGGGTCAATGCCCTTGTCGCCTTTCATGGTTTCCAGGATCGCCTCAGACCAGTTGTACAGTTCGGTGTGCCCGGTCTCTTCCGAGAGCTGTTTCGACATTCCGCGAAGGATGCGAGCCCTGGGATCCATTGTTTTATAGACGCGATGACCGAAACCCATGATTTTCTCCTTGTTGGCCAGCCGTTGTTTCACGTATTCAACAGGGTCGGCTCCCTGCTCCTCGATATCGAGGAGCATGTTCATGACCGCCTGGTTGGCCCCGCCGTGGAGGGGACCTTTCAGAGCCCCAATGGCTCCGGTTATGGCAGAATACATGTCTGATTCGGTAGCGCAAATCGTGCGGCTGGTAAACGTGGAGGCGTTCATGCCGTGTTCGGCGTGCAGGATCAGGCAAAGATCCATCGTTTTGGCGGCCTGCTCCCCGGGATGTTCGCCGTTGAGCATGTATAGAAAATTATGGGCGGTGCTTTTATCGGGCAGCGGATCGA
>JAWVZC010000081.1:0-13599 GCA_033722415.1 Balneolaceae bacterium
GATTGATCCCGCTACTGTTATTCTGTTTCTCCATCGCCGCCCACAGCCAGTCGAACGACTACTGGCAGCAGCGGGTGGAGTACGAGATGGACATCGAGATGAATGCCCCGGACAACCAGTTCAGTGGCACGCAGAAACTGACCTACCACAACAATTCACCGGATACGCTTCACCGTGTGTTTTACCACCTTTATTTCAATGCGTTTCAGCCGGGCAGTATGATGGACAAGCGCTCCCGCACTATCGAAGATCCCGACAGCCGGGTCCGCGACCGCATCTATCACCTGACGGAAGATCAAATTGGGTACCACCATATCACCTCCCTTGAGCAGGATGGGGAAGCCGTGGACTACCAGGTGGATGGCACCGTTATGGAAGTTACACTCAATGAGCCGATAGAGCCGGGCCAGAACACCGTATTTGAGATGGATTTCGACAGCCAGGTGCCTCTTCAGATTCGGCGCTCCGGCTGGAAAAACAAAGAGGGCGTGGAGTTTTCGATGACCCAGTGGTATCCCAAGATTTCGGAATACGACCATGAGGGATGGCACCCGAACCCGTATGTGGGACGGGAGTTCCACGGGGTGTTCGGCAGTTTCGACGTGAAGATCACGATCGATTCCTCCTACGTGATGGGGGCCACCGGTCAGCTGCAGAATCCGCAGCAGGTTGGTCATGGCTACCAGGAACCGGGTACCGGAGTGAACCGCCCCGATTCCGAGAAGATGACCTGGCACTGGAAAGCCGAAAACGTTCACGATTTTGCCTGGGGCGCCGATCCCGACTTCACCCATACTACCAAACAAGTACCCGGCGGGCCCATGCTGCACTTTTTCTATCAAACCGATCCCGTTGCCGAAAATGCCCCGACGCGAAGCCGGCAGGACTCCCTGCGCTCCTACTGGAACCAGCTGCCGCAATACACGGCGAACGCATTTGAGTTTATGAGCGAGAACTTCGGGGAGTACCCGTACGATAAATTCAGCGTAATCCAGGGTGGCGACGGCGGCATGGAATACCCGATGGCTACGCTGATCACCGGAAACCGTTCGCTGCGCAGCCTGGTGGGGGTTACGGTCCACGAACTTGTCCATATGTGGTACTACGGTGTGCTGGCCACCAACGAGAGCCGCTATCCATGGATGGATGAAGGATTTACGGTCTACACCTCAGCACTTGCCATGGACCACCTGTTTGGAGAGAGCAATTTCCCCCTCAGCGATGCCTACGGCTCCTACTACCGTATCGTAAATAATAATATGGAAGAGGCGATGGATACCCACGCCGATCATTTTACGACCAACCGTGCATACGGGGTGGCTTCCTACTCGAAAGGAGCCGTGTTTTTGAACCAGCTGCGCTACATCGTCGGGGCCGACGTTTTTGATCGCGGCATGAAGCGCTATTTCGAAACCTGGAAGTTCAAACACCCGACGGGACGCGACTTCCTGCGGGTGATGGAGAGGGAATCCGGTATGGTGCTCGACTGGTATTACGAGTATTTCATCGAAACCACCAAGACGATTGACTACGGCATTGAAAGCGTCGTCGGTAACAACGATTCCACGTTTGTGACGTTGAAACGGGAGGATCTCATGCCGATGCCGATTGACCTGCAGGTGGAATACACCGACGGCAGCCGTGAGCTGTTCTACATCCCGCTGCGCATCATGCGGGGTGAGAAGCCGAACGAACAGCCGGCCCTCTCCCGTACCACGCTGACCGACTGGCCCTGGGTATATCCCACCTATACGCTCGGTATCCCGCGTGTCCCCGAACGCATCCGGCGTATCGAAATTGAGCCCACCGGCCGCATGGCGGATGTCAACCGGGAGAACAACCTGTTTGAAATGGAAGAGGCAACCAGGGTATTCCAGGCAAAATAGTACCCTGGCTTAATGTGCGGCACATAAAGCTACGCTAACCCGAATCTTTAATCTCTGCAATTTTTTCCCGGATTACCTGCAGTGTTATTTTAATGTGCTCCAGATGCGTCCGGAAGTTAAGCACGGCCAGCCGCAGGTAGATGCGGCCCTCGATATGAGTGGAGGAAAGAAACACGCGGCCATCTTTGTGGATAGCATCCACCAGCTTTTTGTTGAATGTGTTGGGATCGCCCTCTTCCGGCAGGTACCGGAAAAACATGACGGAGAGCTCCGGCTCGGGACCCACCTCGATACCGTCGATCTCCCGGATCTTATCATAGAAATAGTGGGTCAGCTGGCGTTTCTCCTCGAGAGCGGTGCGGAACGGCTTCACGCCAAACAGCTTGAGGGGCAGCCACATCCGCAGGCCGCGGAAGTGCTTGGAGAGCTCCGGCGAAAGGTCGGCGGGCGAGTATTCCCCGGTGGCCTTGTGGGTATCCTGCAGGTAGTTGGCCTCCATGTGCTGCGAATCGTACAGTTTTTTCCCGTCTCGAACCATAAGGGCACCGGATCCATACGGAAGGAACAGTCCTTTGTGCGGGTCGATAATGACCGAATCGGCGCGGTCGATGCCTCTCATCTTTTGCCGGCCGTGTTCGGTGAGCAGGAAGAATCCGCCGTAGGCGGCATCCACATGGAACCAGAGGCTGTGCTCGTCAGCAATGTCGGCCAGTTCCTGCAGCGGATCCACGGCCCCGATATCGGTGGTGCCGGCCGAAGAAAATATCATGAAGGGGTTCAGTCCCTCTTTTTTATCCTCTGCGACCTGCTGCCTGAGCAGGTCGGGCCGTATCCGGAAATGTGCATCCATCGGGATGTGGCGGATGGTGGCGTCGGCCATGCCGGCAAACCGGAACGCCTTGATGGCGCAGTGGTGCACCTGGCGGGTGATGTAGATAACGGCATTCTCGAAATCGGCAGACCGAAGCCCGGCACTGTCCCGTGCGGTAACGAGGGCAATTAAGTTGGCGATGGAGCCCCCGGAGGTCAGGTTGCCCGCGGCTCCCTCGGGATAGCCGACGAGGTCGCACATCCAGCGGATGCACATATTCTCCATGCGGACCGCTCCGGGGGCCGAAAAGAACATGCCGGCATACCGGTTGGTAACCGCCGCCAAAAAATCGGCCACTGCGGATGGATACAGTCCGCCGCCGGGAATGTAGCCCATGTGATTTGGGGAGGTGGGATTCAGTCCCTTGTGATTGACTTCCCGGTCAAGCAGTTCCAGCAGCTTATCAAACGGGGCGGAATCTTCCGTAAACGGGTGGTCGAGCAGCGGGCGGGCCTTGTCTTCGGTTTCTTCAAAAGCTTTTTTCTCATCAACAGCATTGAGAAAGTTTTTGGTGTAGCTCACAGCTGTTTCTGTCAATCGATACCGCTCTGAAGGCTCAATTTCCAGTTTTCGGGCATCCTGCTCCAGTTCTTGTAGGCGGTTGAGTAGTTCCACAATGTTGATTTGATATTATTGATTTGTTCCCAAACTTAAAATTTTGGGCCTGGCTTGCAATAGTCGTCTTTATTCAAATGGAAGTCTGGAGACTTCCAGATTTTGGGATAGAAGTAGTTTGAAGTCAGAGACTTCAAACATCATAAGAGAAAAGAAACAATCGAGGGTATGCTATCCTCTTGAATTTAAAAACCCGTGGCAGGAAACTTAATCTCCGCCACGGGAAAACTCAATAACCGGAAATGGTTAGCCGGTATCCTGGCCGACCAGGATGTAGCCGGCTTGTTTCCAGCCCGCCAGCCCGGTTTCAAAATCCCATACGCGACTGTATCCCATCTCCAGCAGGGCCTCGGCCGCTTTTGGCGATGCCTTGCAATCGGCATTGGCGCAATAAACCACGATATCCTGCTCTTTATCGGGGACCACTTTTTCAACCAGTTCTATTTCCTCTTGTGGAATATTGATTGATCCCGGGATATGCTTTGCCACATATGATTCATTGGACAGTACGTTGATAAGTACGGGGCGTGCGTCGCTCTTCATTTTGTCGTGCAGGGTCGAAGCCTCAATCTGTTGAAGTGTTTCAATCATCGTTCATCCACCTCCTGGTGGTTTCTGTCAGAGTTTATTCTGTCTGTTACTACCCCATATAACAGAAAAAAAATATGTTACATTCGGTGCGGAATCGTGAAACATTTTGCCGATATTCTGCGTTTTTAATCCGAAAGTAAAACACAAAACGTATAAGTATTATGGTTAACAGAAACGGAATTCGGACAGTTTTCCTGATGACGCTAGTAGCTGTTCTCTTCATGCTGGTAGGCCAGGTGCTGGGCGGTTCCACCGGACTGGTTATCGCCTTTATTTTTGCGATGGGCATGAATGCGGTCAGCTACTGGTATTCCGACAAGATGGTCCTGAAGATGTACCGGGCCCGGGAGGTAGACGAGCAGTCGCATCCCAAATTATACGGCATGGTCCGGGAGCTGGCGAAAGGTGCCGATCTCCCGATGCCGAAAGTCTATATCATTCCACAGGAACAACCCAACGCGTTTGCCACGGGGCGAAATCCCGAGCATTCGGCGGTTGCCTTTACTGAGGGGATAATACGGGTGCTGGATCATGACCAGCTTCGGGGCGTTACGGCCCACGAGCTGGCCCATATCAAGAACCGGGATATCCTCACCCAAACCATCGTAACCACGGTGGTGAGTGCGCTGAGCATGCTGGCGCAGTTTGCGTTCTTCCTGCCGATTGGCGGGGGCGACCGCGACGGACCAAACCCGCTGGTGGCTATCCTGGTGCTGATTACCGCTCCCATAGCCGCTTCGCTGCTGCAGGCGGCGATCAGCCGTACCCGCGAGTATGAAGCTGATCGTGTGGGAGCCGAAATTTCCGGTGAACCGCAAAGCCTGGCGAGCGCCCTGCAGCGGATTGAGCAGGCAGTGGAACAGGTACCGATGCGGGTATCAGAAACGGCGATGCGATCCACTTCACACATGTTCCCGGTGAACCCGTTTAAGGGCGGGAAGTTTATGAGCATGTTTTCGACCCACCCGGATACCGAGGACCGGGTAAACCGGCTGATGCACATGGCACAGACCGGGGAATACGATTTTAGCTGATAAACTTCTGTATACCTGACCGGACTTGTTAATCCCATCCGGGATGATGCTGATGCAGTGTTATTGAATACTCCTTTTCCTCTTCCCGAGGATATCGGGGAGAGGAACTTATGCTTTCCTACATTTTAGTTGCATGCACAAACAGGAGTGATGGTTGCCATCTACCCGGTCTCATCTTCGGCATGCTGCCGTTTGAACGCATTTTTTATACGCTGGTTCATGTGCCGTTTATAGTGCTCATACTCATACTTGCGTATGGTAAATTCGGAGTGATAGGTACCGTCATCACAGGTAACGTCCAGCTTCTCCGGGTGCTCGGCTTCCGCTATGGTAACGTTGATATTTCCGATCTTGTACGAATCTACAAGCCCCATACGACCTCTGGTTTGTATTGAAGTGCGATACGTAAAAAAATACGAAAGTATTGGGATATTGACATTGATGGTACTGAAAATTTTACCGAAACTTATGTGAGCGGTTCCCGTTCGGGGGCACGATAGCTTGAGAATGGTATGATGATCATCACAGGCGACACGGAAGGCAACGGAATACGAAGAAAACGGGTAGCTGCTGCAAAAATACCTGTCAGCTTATGTTTAAACAGAGTATCCCGGCGCAGGAAACGGGATTACCGATCGCAATGACGTATTTTGAAGAATTAAATGAGTTCAGGTTAAAAAACGATTGATGCCGGAAAGCAGAAATGGGAGATAAAAAGTTGACAAGCGATTTCAAATCGCAGGTGGCCCTGGCGGTACTCGAGGACAAAAAGTCGGTCGATGAGCTGGCTCAAGAGCATGATATCCCGCCCGCCAAAATCAAGCAGTGGGTCCGTCGTATCCGCAAGCAGTCGGCGACCCTGTTCCCCGACGAAGAATGGTCAGATTCAGAAAACAGGCCATCGGAACTGCGGAATTACCTGTCCCTCTTGCGGGCTACCCTCGACGCGACGGCCAACGGCATCCTGGTGGTGGACCTGGAAGGACACATCACCATTTATAACGAACGGTTCCTGCAAATATGGGACATTCCAGAAGAGGTGATCGCAGGTGAAGATGATGAGACGGCTGTCCAGTTTGTACTAGACAGAATTCAGGAACCACAAACATTCTTGGATAAAGTCGATGAGTTATATAACAAACCGGAAGCCAGCTCGAAGGATGAAATTCAACTCAAAGATGGCCGGATTATTGAGCGTTACTCATTTCCGCAGCGAATTGGTGACAAGGTGGTGGGCCGGGTATGGAGTTTTATGGATGTAACCGAATCGCGAACGGCCCAGCAAAAAATGAATCGGTTCGCCCGGCTGCTGAAGTCGATTAACGAAAATGTGGAAGAGGCCATACTGCGAAGCACTCCCAGCGAAGGACTTGTTTATGTAAACGACGCGTTTGTGGAGATGTTCGGGTACGAATCAAAAGAGGAGGCCCTGAACACACCGCCCGCTGAGTATTATCATAATGATGAACAGCGCTGGCACCTGGTAAAAAAACTGAAGGAGGAAGGTAGTTTCAGTAACCAAGAGGTACAGTACCGTCGCAAGAACGGCAGTACATTCTGGGGACTGGAAAACTGTACGCTGGTTGAGGTTGACGGCCGTGAATATATCGACTGCGTGATTCTGGATATTACCAAGCGACGCGAAGTGGAGGAGGCACTCAGGCAGAGTGAGGAAAAATATCGAACCATCATTGAAAATATTGAGGACGGATATTTTGAAACGGACCTCGAGGGACGGTTTACCTTTGTAAATGATTCTATCGAACGAATTCTTGGGTATTCAAGGGAGCAGCTACTGATGATGGACAAGGCAAATTACATGGACCGGAAAAACGCACTCAGCATCATGCGGGTGTTTCGCACGGTGTATGATACAGGCCGACCTGAACAGGGCTATGACTGGGAGATCATTACAAGGGACGGAGAACGGCGCACGGTGGAGGCCTCCATTTCACTTATTGAGGACAAACGGGGTGAACCAGTCGGGTTCAGGGGAATTGTGCGCGATATCACCGAGCGAATTCGCTATCAGCAGCAGATCGAGCGTTCCCTGAAAGAGAAAGAGGTGTTGCTAGGAGAAATTCACCACCGCGTAAAGAACAACCTGGCCGTTATTTCGGGCCTGCTATACCTGCAAGCCGACCAAACGATGGATGAGACCGCACGGTCGGTACTCGAACAGAGCCAGAGCCGCATACACTCTATGGCGATGGTCCACGAGATGCTGTATGATACCAAGTCATTCAGCAGTATCACCCCGGAAACCTATATTCGGCGCCTTATCGATTATATCACCCGGAACCTGGATCACGGGGAGAAAGAGATTTCCACAGTGGTACATACCGGACACATCCAGCTGCATATGAAGGAGGCGATACCCTGTGCCCTCATTATTAACGAATTGATTACCAATGCCTACAAGTATGCGTTTCCCGGTCGCAAACAGGGTAATATCACGGTTCGGTTCGAATCGGAAGATGAAAATTACTATCGCCTTGAGATTGCCGACGATGGAGTTGGCTTTGAAAAGAAGCCCGATCTTGCGACCGACACCGGAGAGGGACTTGGCCTCTACCTTGTGGATACGCTCGTTAAACAGCTCAGGGGTACGGTAGACATCGACCTCTCCGAAGGCACCCGATTTATCATTCGATTTCCCGCCGGGGAACACGATCTGGGATAGCGTGAAAGCAACGCGGTTGGCTTCCCCTTCCGGTCACCGGGAAACCGGGGCAACACGCTATATGTTCCGCTCTATTTGGCTGACTGCCCGTGTGCTATGGCTCAGCTGTACCGTTCCGAGCGGCAACCCGATTGCCGATGTCCGGCTACAAATGGCTTCCCGGCCCATCTGGGTCTGCATGCCGGCACTGCCGGAACAGGCAGAGCCTGTATGTTTATCTCTCACCAAGAAACTGGTTTTGTATGCAAGGTGATATGGAAATTGGGATCGAAACGTATCCCTGTTCGGTGAGTGAGCGATTTCCACTATCGATGCAGCATACGGGATAATATCGAAGCCCGCTATTTACTGGTATATTATGTTGGTTTTAACATAGATGGTTCCCACTGTACTTCTGTGCGTTAAGAAATAAAAAGTTATTCTCGCGAGAAATGCTGGATAGCCGGGCAACCGGAAGGCCAAATACGCGGTGTCCGGATAAATGTTACCGGCATTGCAATTTTGCAAGAACCCTCCTGTTGCGTCATTGCAATATTGCATTTGAGATTTTTGTCCGACTTACGGGTATTGAAATGCTCCATTTTTTTTGTGAAATAATCCCCCTTTAACGGTCATAAGGACCTTTTTTTAATTTTCTTGAAAAAAAGGAAGGTCCAAATATGTTTTGGAACAGTAGTTGTAACTGTATCAAGTGAAGTGATCAACAAGAAACGGAAATCCCAAACAAAAACAGTTCAGATCACAAACATTTTTACAAAACCGAATTGCAATCATCCAAAACATAAAATCACTAAAGGTTTTATTATGAAACGTTCAATCCAAAAATTATCCCTATTCCTGTTGTCATTATTTGTGATGGCGGGAAGCGTATTTGCCCAGCAGTCGCGAGACCTGCAGTATTACACCCACCCCGATCAGCGGGGACTCAACGAGTTTGAGGCCCCATTTACCACCGATCTGGAGTTCGATGGTGTTAACGTCCGGCTTGGCGGTGCCAACACCCTGCAGTTTCAGGGTATCAGCCATGACAACGCAGCCGGCGATCTCTCGGAGCTGGAATCCAACTTCAATCTTGCCACCTCCAACCTCGATTTTGATGTGGCATTAGCCAACGGTGTTAGGATGCACCTGCGCACCTATCTCTCCTCCCAGCACCACCCGGAAGCGTGGGTAAAAGGCGGATACCTGCAGGTGGATCGGCTTGATTTCATCAGCGAAGGATTTGCCGAAGATCTTATGGAGAACCTGCGATTCAAAGTGGGTCACATGGAGCTAAACTATGGTGACAACCACTTCCGTCGTACCGACAATGCGTTCGCTATACATAACCCGTTTGTTGGCAACTACCTGATGGATTCATTCAGTACTGAAGTGGCCGGAGAGGTTTACTACCACAGTGGCGGCGTAATGGCCATGTTTGGCCTCAGCAACGGCAAATTGAACCAAAGCGTTGCAGATTTTGCTGATTCCGGCATCAAAACCCATGCCTCAGTCTATGGTAAACTGGCCTACGACAAGCAGGTCAACGATGATCTGCGTGTCCGTCTCTCGGGTTCCCTGATCAACATCGGGCAATCTCCCGGGATCCATATCTACAACGGCGACCGTGCCGGATCGCGCTACTACAGCGTGATGGATGACGGTTTCCGCTCCGGACGCTTCGCCCCTGCTTTTAACCCTGGATTCGGTCAGCCTGACGAAGCCGGTGAAATGACCGCGTTCATGCTGAACCCCTTTGTCAAGCTTCAGGGCCTGGAGTTCTATGGCGTATTCGAAACCGTATCTGGTAAAATGGACACCGAAGCCGATCGTAGAAACTTTACCCAGTATGGAGCTGAGCTGCTCTACCGATTCGGTGCCGATGAAGACCTCTATCTCGGTGCAAGATACAACCTGGTAGACGGTGAAATGATGAGCGGTGACGTCGAAATTGACAGGTTCAACATCGGCGGTGGTTGGTTCCTGACCCGAAATGTACTTGCCAAGCTTGAGTACGTGACGCAAAGTTACGATGGCGAAGGTTATGCCGGAACCAAGTATGAAGGCGGCGAATTCGACGGAATCATGATCGAAGCCGTAATCAGTTTCTAACGAACCTATATCCCTAAATGAAGCACCTTCCAAGGTGCAGCTGAAATGCCGAACTCATGATTGAGTTCACATCAGCCAACTAGATCCCTAGTATAACTCCCCTAAAATGAAAGCCGCCCCCTCGACAAGGGGCGGCTTTTTTTATGTAGCATTCCGTATTGATTGATGACAAAAAAACGGCGCTGCCTACTCCTCCCCGGCTGTATCTTCACCATATTTTCCGGCAACCACCCACGCTGCGCCGGCCAGAGCCAGGTCTTTCAGCAGGTTGGAAGTGGACGCCTGGCTGCCGTCTATGGCACCCGGCAGGTGAATGGACAGGGCAAAAATAATAAGCATTACCCCTAGCAGGATGCCGGCCAGCCGGGTTTTGACTTCAATCAATATGCTGACGCTGGCAGCCAGCAGTGCCAGGCCGGTAAGATATACCCAGAACACTCCACCGGGAAGGGGTACCATGCCCGACATGGCACCGGCATTCAAAAAATGGAACAAGCCGAAAATGGCAAATGGTACTCCATACAGGTATCGTCCCGCTTTATTGGTTAACAGATCCATGATTATCCCTCGTTTTTAATTTATGATTGTGGTTGATTGATGACGCCTTGCGGCTCTGCATTCTTACTCGTTGTGCATGGAATAAGATCGTGGGTCACAGCCGTTCTCTTTTACAATGTTGGATCGATCACGTCAGTCATGACCAATTCCTGCAGCGTGATCGCCATCATGCCCGCTTCTGCCTTGTCTCCTCCCGGTACGCCGCTTTCCCGTTCCCCGGTTGTAGTGTCTGCCTTCTCCCGTTCCCGTTGGACCCTCACACCGATATCGCTCTTAGATCTCTATGGAGGGCCGCAATCCGGGATCTAGGGAAACCACGGCATATTCATAATGTAAAATCGAAACACCACTTTCTCTGGTATGCCCACCCCATGACGATTCAAATATAACTATTATCCGATGTGGTGTAAATTAATTTAATGTTGAATATTATGAAGGGTCAGGGTCAGGCTACACCAGAGTGGGGCGGTAAATGGTCGGCCCCGGGAGTTATTCCCGGGTCAATGGTACTGGCAATAGCCCGTTTTACTAAACAAAGTTGTGTCCATTCCATTACCCTGTTGATTAGCGGAGACTCGTATCAAATATAACAGCCTGGTTTTTCGGGCAGTATGTCAATCGCTGCGAAATGGTCCCCCTCAGTTTTGTTGTCCCGATAACGGCTTGTCACCATCGTTTCTTGCGCCATGGCCGGGACGTCTTACGGGAAAATCTTGGTGACAAATCCGGGATAGTATACTGGCGAAAAAGAGGGAGAGGTGGGGAGGCCGGTTCTGCGGTTCAGTCCTGGAAATGCTCGTTGACGACGGATAGCAGCTCCTCAAAGTCGATCGGCTTCAGTACCAGGCGGGAGGCCCCCTTTTTGAGGGCTTTGGCCGCTTCGTCAATATGGTAATAAGCCGTAATGATGATCACGGTGATATCGGGGGATGACTCCATAATCTGGTCCAGAACGTTGAGACCTTGCTGGCGCGACATATGCAGGTCCAGCAGGATCAGATCGACCGGAACGGAACAGAGTTTCTCCAGCGCTTCCCGACCGTCTTTGGCCAAATGGCAGGTATACCCCTCTCCCGTAAGGAAGATCGAGAGTGCTTCCCGTATAGTCTGATCGTCATCAACAATTAAAATGGATCTGTTCATACGAGGGAGTAGATATCGTTGCCACAATTTACCTACTCCTGTAAATGCAAGACTGGTACCAAAAAGGGGGAAGATCCCGCGTTATTTGAAATTTCCAGAAAATACCACTCAGTAACCGCTAAACGCACCTATAACAGTGGGGCAAAGGCAGTCACCATATGGAAACCAGCGGGTGGTATTGCAGCTGTGCAAGTGGCGATACCCTTCTTTTTGCGATGATGCAATTTATCTGTAATAATCTGCCCCTCCTTGCGCGTTATAGTATCAGCATGCAGAGATCAATCAGGGTTAAGAATGGCTGCCTGGTGGTAAAGGGGATTATTTTCACATTAAATGTTCCGGATAACCAATTTTGGAACGGAGGTTGCATTATCTATTACATGAAACCAAAAACAACCTCTTAATTAACTGGAGTTATTATTATGAAGAAGTTATATATCGGTATATTGGGATTAATGGTTGCCTTGTCAGCCAGTATTACGAATCTTATGGCACAAAGCAGCAATTACAAACTGCTTCCCGAAAGCAATATGGTGATTGAGGGGACCTCAACCATCCACGACTGGGAGGCCGATGTGGAAAGCATCAACCTTGAAGCTGACTTTGCAAGCGAAATATTCAGTACTACAATTCCGGAATCGGCTAAGTTTATCAGGTCACTGGAAGTTACCGTACCGGTGGAAAGTATTGAGAGCGGCAAAGGTGGAATGAACAACAAAATTTACGGCGCGCTGAAAGAAAAGAAACACCCGAATATTTCCTATGAGTACCGCAGTGCGGAACTGGCATCGGTCAGCGAAGATTCCACCAGTTTCACCCTTAACGCCACCGGTGATCTTACCGTTGCGGGCAATACCAAGTCAGTGACATTTCCCGTTACGGCCAAAGTCAGCGAAGGAGATACCATCTGGTTCGAAGGAGCCTACTCCCTTAATATGAAGGATTACGATGTGGATCCCCCGAGTGCCATGTTCGGTACCATCAAGGCGGGTGAAGAAGTTACCATCAAGTTCAATGTAGCCATTGCCAACCAGGCAGTAGCGAACAGTAATAGTAATTAACTAATCGCAATAAAGGATCACTCAATGCTCCGGTCTCCGGCTGCCGTCATATCGACCCTCAACTCGTTTACCTCGTTTTCGGGCGTCGTGGGGTTGATGTTGCTGACCGCCACCTTCTGGGGTGTTGGGCTGCAGCCGGCCGGGGCCCAGGAGATCGCCGGGCTCTCTGCCGATGCCGGAAATATCGAAATTGAGCCGACCGGGGCCCTCTGGCTGGAGGGCTCCGCTTCGGTGGTTGATTACCGCTGTTACGCCGAAAAGCTGGCGGGTAACGGAAAAATTGAGAACACCACCGAACCCACCCAGAATGTAAAGGGACACGGTGATGTGAAAGTCAGGGTGACCATCCCGGTGAAAGCACTGGAGTGCGGCAAAAATAAGATGAACCGGGATCTCTACGACGCACTCAAAGCGGATGAACACCCCCGTATCACCTACGAGCTCCTGAATGCCGAACTGCTGAGTGCCGGCACCCACCCGGATTCCACCAACTGGATGAAAATAAAAACCCGTGGCCTGCTGACCATCGCCGGCGTCACCGACACCACTGAGTTGGTGGTCAACGGGCAGCTGGTGGGCAGTGAACGGTTCCGCGTAAAAGGGATAAAATCGCTGAATATGCACGATTTTGACATCGATCCCCCCACCGCCATGCTGGGCCTGATCAAAGTGGATGAAAAACTGACGGTCCATTTCGATGTATCCGTGCACCTAAATGGCGATTAAACCGGAAGTACAGGGACCGACTGATTCTCAATTCTCCCAACCTGAAGCGTATTACGTAAGGTTGTAACCTTCCCGGTAAAAATGACCCGTCAATTGCGACGCACTCCGGTGTTGGGTCGTCCTTTATTCTACAACGCAATCCCGTACCGTTCCATCTTGCGGTAGAGCGTTGAGGGATCGATTCCCAGTAGGCGGGCGGTTTCGGATTTGTTGCCGTCGGTTCGTTTAAGCACGCTCTGGATGTGGTGCTTCTCAAACGCCTGTACAGCGGAGTCGAGTGACTGGCTGTCGACGTTGACCTTCTCTTCGGTATTACGGATCGACGCCGGCAGGTCATCGA
>JAWVZC010000082.1:0-13514 GCA_033722415.1 Balneolaceae bacterium
CTTGTCGGATTTCACGTTGTCAAGAAGTTTGGCCTCCACCTGTGCGCCTTCCACGACCGGCTGCCCGATATCAATACTGCCGTTACCATCGTTGATCAGTAATACGCGGTCAAATGTCAATGATCCGCCGGCTTCATCTGCCTGTTTATCTACAAATAGGACATCGCCTTCAGAAACCTTGTATTGATGCCCACCGATTTCTACTACTGCGTACATCGAAAATAGTGATCTTGGGATTAATAATTTCTTCATTCAAACAGATTCCAAATATAAGCTTTTACACAGGTAATACAAAGTGTAAATTGCGCTGAAATAGTATCGCCAAAATATTATTTTCGTTATCTCTGCGTTATGGACTACAAACTGTTAACGGCAATATAAACTAATACCAGCCAGCTATGAGTAAAGAATTACCCGACCTTCACAAGCAGGCATTCATGTTTAAAAACAGCAAACGCTTTCAGCATGACGGAGGACGTGCGTGGATCAAGGATTCACAACTGCATGAATCGCGCAAGGATCACAACGGCCGGCTGAAAACCATCGATAAAAAGAAGAAGAGTGAGCGAGTGGAGCGAACCGAAGAGCACAATCCCTCTTTTTGACATGGCCGTTCTGTATTGCTGCTCGTTTTCGGGGTGACCTTACAGGAAGATCATCCTTCAAACTTGGACGTTGTGATATGAAAGAGCAAGTAACAACATACCAACTGATCAATTATGGCATTTGAATTACAGGATTTTAAAAATGATGTGTTAAAGATGTCCCGGGAGACCCCGGTTGTGATCGATTTTTGGGCCGAGTGGTGCGGTCCGTGCCGGCAGCTCGGGCCTGCCATCGAAAAACTGGCGAACCAGGCGGGAGATCGCTGGAAGCTGGTGAAAATCAACACCGACGAACACCCGGCCATTGCTTCTCAATTTGGTGTTCGGGGGATACCCTCGGTGAAAATGGTTTACCAGGAGGAGGTTGTTGCCGAATTTACCGGCGCACTGCCCGAACCGGCGATCCGGCGCTGGCTGGAGGAAAACCTGCCGGACGGGGATGTCGTAAATACCGAAGAGATTCTGGAACAGGCTGACGAACTACTGGAAGATGATAAACGAGTGCAGGCACGAGAACTGCTGGCAGACGTGGTTGATGAAGATGCAGATGAGAAGCTCAAGGTGCGATACGCCATGCTGCTGCTGCCTGATGAGATCAAAGAGGCCGAGCAGTGGATGAACCAGGTCACCGCTATCGGTACATTCGATATTGAACTGCAGGTACTGGAAACCGTAAAGCACCTGAAAGAAGTGGAAGAGGGTAACGCCGATCCGGCCGAAGGACCACCGGAAGTGATCGAAGCTTACCGACGGGGCGCATCAGAGCTGGTGAATGGAGAATTCGAAGCCGCTTTGCCTCGTTTCATCGAACTGCTCCATCAGAGTCGCGAGCTTGATGATGAAGGCCCGCGGAAGGCCTGCATCGCCTGTTTCACGATGCTCGGTGAGCGCCATCCGCTTACGAAACAGTATCGCCGAAAATTTTCAATGGCGCTCTACTGAACGGTCCAGCTGTTCTGTTTCACAGGAATCGGTGCGGTCGACTGTCTGCGGTACTAGCTACCGGGAGTCCGGCAGCGTATAAATGCTGTGTTTTGAACGTGTTTAATCAAGAGAAGAGCTGCTGATATGAAATCGCTGCTCACATATGGCATAATGCTGGGGCTGTTGTTCTGCTGCAGCAGTTGTTCCAGCAGTACGGACAGTTCATCCCAGCCATCGCGTATTGCGTATACCATGCAGGTCAACAGCCTGGGGAACGAGATTACGGACAACAGTGATGCCCTGTATGTGACTTCGGTCCGTCTCGTGTTGGAGACGTTTGAACTCGGACTCGATAACGGCCCGACCGTAGTCGTTAACCCGTCTGAAATCGAGGCAAGGGTGGATGATACGGAAGAAGGAAATTCGGTTCAGCTGTTCAGTAACACTGTGGCCGGCGGAACGTACCGCAGCACCAGCTTTGGCGTGGGGCTCGCCGACGACATCAGCGTTGAGAACCCGGAATACTCGATTTTGGTTACCGGAACCTATGGCGGAACGGAGTTCACATTTGGAACGGATATCGTATTCAGGAGAGATTTCAATTTTACCGGTGCCCTCTTCATCCCGAACCAAGATTTTGCCGTCGATGTGACCATTACCACCGACATCGAGGACTGGTTTACCGACAGGGAAGGTGCGGTGCTGGATCCCATGGCGTCTGAAAATCGCTCGCTGATTGAAACGAATATAGAAACCTCGTTTGACATCGAAATAACGGGATCCTCAACAGAATAAATATGATATTCTCAAAAACTCACAATCATGTCTTCAGTCCCGAATACGTTCGGGATTTAGTTCAAATAAAAAGGAACAATCCCATCGTCGGGAAGTGGCCATGGTGACTTTTTGATGAAGACCTGTATACTTAGCCTGTATTTCTCACCGAGAACTTGGTCCGTCAGCAAGACGATGTGATAGTCGCAAACGAAGCGTATATGGATGCGTTGAGCGGGTGATTTCCATCTAAAACACAGCAGACGGGACAATTTCACAGCCCCCTGCACACGGTGATACCATGTTCGACATTAAAGTCAATGTAATTGGCTGTATTTCAAAGCATTTCAAGAAATCTGAAACTATTCTCGTGAGAAATGCAGGTTAGTGTACTATCCGTAAATAAATAAAAAGCCGCTCCCGGTAATACCGAAAGCGGCTTTGTTGTTCGATCAGGTTTCTAATCACGTACCCGTCTACTGCGCCAGCACCACACTGGGCAGGTTGAGGACATCGGCATCCGGTATATCGGAACCGAATTTGCTCTCGATGGCCTCAATCATCTCATTCACCAGCAGGGCATTGCCCCGGGGATTCGGGTGTACGCCATCGGTGGAAAATACCCCGTTGGGACTGAAGTCCGGCTGAAGGGTTATTCCCTCCACCGTAATTCCTGGAGCACTGCCGTCCAGTCCAAAAATATCGAACAGGACGCCTTGCGGGTCGTTCGTGTTATACAGGGCCAGCCGATCACTGTTGCTGTTCACCGCCTGTGCGATAACTGTATTGAATGCGGCGGTTCGCGACTGTATCGTTTGCTGCTCGGCCAGTGTCAGGTAATACTGGTCGCCATTCAGCGAGCCGTCCGACAGGTTGTATCCCAGCGGAATCACAACCCCGATCGGGGTATCTTCGGTGCTGTCGTCCCCGTCGGCTTCGGTTCCCAGCAGCGATCCGGCATTCAGAAGTACCAGTTCACCCTGGTTGAGCGGACGCGCCTGTTCATAAGGCACAAGCTGGGCGCGCTGCTGTGCGGAAATGGCACCTGCGGCCTGCAGCTGGTCGAACTTGGGACCGAGGTCTTCAAGCGTTTCATCGATAACCAGGATCGGGTTATTCCCGGCAGAATAGCTGACCCGGCGACGATCGGCATCATCCGCATCGTGCCCGAGATTAGCTACGATGGCATCCAGGGCGGCGTTGAAGCCGGCAAACCCCTGGTTTAGCTGCTGGGCGGTTGTTTCATCCAGCGTGATGGCATCGTATGACACGGCCCGGAAAACCGGCAGGCCAAGGATCGGTGGAATATTTGCAACCAGGCCGTCGGCCGATGTGTTGGCCATCAGGTTGCCGACGGCGGCATTAAACTGGTTCTGGAAATCGGTCTGGCTGGTCAACAGGTTTGGATTGGCCGCCCCGGAAAGCGCATACCCGAGGACGTCGTTGCTGCCGATCCAGAGCGTAAAGAAGGTCGGCTGTGCCGCAATGGCATCGCCGAGGATGGTTGAGTTTCCGGGGTCCGAGGCAAAACGCTGGTAAAGCGGATTAAAGGCGGGATTTTGGGGACTTTGGGGGCCGCCCGTTGCGGGGGTCAGCAGCTGGCCTACGACGATACCCGGCACCCCGAAATTGTTGAGGGCAGACTTGTCTCCCGTGAAAGGGGCTATGGGTTCACCTTGTGTGGGTACGGGCCCTGGAATACTGGTATCCAGCTTGAACCGCCCGAGGACGGTATTCGTTTCGGGATCGGGATTGGGCACCACCAGGTTAAACCCGTTTTCCGAGTTGATATCCGGCTGGTCGAAAGAATCAAACGAGTCACCGTCGTTTTCGACCGCAATTTTCAACCGGCTGGCCAGCAGGTTCCCGATCGACTGTTCCTGGCCGTCGTTATACAGGGCCCCGTCCATCAACCCGGCAGTCAGCGAGTTGCCTATCGCCACGTACTTGGTAAAGTCGGCGTTACCCTGGGTGGCGGTAACCGACATGTCGGGGACGGGATTATTTTCAAGCCGGGCGTCGACGAGCGAATCTTCCTGCCCCTCACAACCGGTGATCACAATGACCGCACAAACAGCGACAATCGTTAGTCTGAGTAGAAATTTCATATCGTGAAATATTTTTTAGTTCAGAAATTGATCAAATGTCAGAGATACATAGTAGAGCGCCCCGAGGCGGGGGTTTCCGATGGAGGTGGTATAGCGCTCATTCAGGATGTTGCTGCCGCCGATTTTAAGAATCGTGTTGTAGGCGGGCAGCTTGTAACTGATCTGGGCATCCAGTGTCCCGAAAGCCGGCACCACTCCCTCACCGAAGGATGACTCCCAGAGGAAGGCGTCTTGCCAGCGGTACACCACGTTAAATCCGAGCTGGTCGGTCAGCTTCCGGTTCGAGAATTTCAGGTTGTATTTCCATTCGGGCGTGTTGTAACTGGCCCGGAATCCCTGGTCGATCAGGTCCTGCTGGGAGATGAGATCGTTATACGAAACGTTTCCGCCTACGGTATATCCGCCGTTCAGGGCCAGTTCCGCACTTACGGCAAAGCCCTGGCTTTCAACATTGCCGTCGGCATTCACATCAAACCCGTAGCGCTGCAGGCGCCCGCCGGAGACCGTATTGTTGACGATATCCCGCTTTCCGGCATCGGAGTCGGGATCGAAATTGGCAACCGGGTTAAAGCCGTCACGATTGTCAGTATCGGCCACATCCACGGCCTGGGTAAAATCGATCTCCGCGATAAAATCGTTGTAGGAGCTGTAGTAGTAGGAGGCATCGATCATCAGGCGGTTGCCGATCAGTGATTTATACCCCACTTCGAAGGTGCTGACTTTTTCGGTCTGCAGCTCCTCGAACTGAACCGGTTCCAGCAGCGAGATGTCGCTCGCCGCCCGGGCCGCCTGGACGCTTTCGGTAAGGTAGACGGTATTGGTCTCAAAATTGTATCGGTCTACGAGTGTCTGGTTGCTGCCGATCAGGCGACGCCGCACCACGTCCAGGTCGATGAACTGGGTCTGGGTGGTAGGCATGCGAAAGCCGCGCTGAAACGAAGCCCTGAAATTGTGATTGTCGGCAACGGTATACACCGCGGAGAAACGGGGCGAAAGCTGCCCGTCGAAATACTCGTTCTTGTCGTAGCGAACAGAACCCTGAAGGTCCAGTTTTTCGTCCAGAATATCCTTCGAAAGCTGCAGGTAGGCACCAAACTCGTCGATATCGAATTCCTCTCCGTTTTCGCGCAGTGCAAAGAGCGTCCCCTGCGATTCCAGGGCGTATTTTCGGTAGTTCCCCCCCACGATAATTTCGACGATTTCCGGGTCCACAACTTCAGCAAAGTTGTACTTGGTTTCGGTATGCCACAAGTCGGATTTGTCGAGGAATTGGGCCCCGCCTTCAGAAATCGGGATACTGCGTATTTCATTGAACCGCTGTTCAAACCCGGGGCTGCCCGGTTCAACCCGTGCCTGTTCGCCGGCGGCGCGGGCCTGGGCGTGTGCCTCCTCGACAGTGGCTCCCTGGGTTCGGGCACCGGCAAAAGCCTGGAAATAGGCCGGCACATAGGTATCGAGGTTAATCTGTGTGGCCACCGTGTTGGCGGCATATGTATCGCCGGCGTCCTCCTGGGTGGTGTACCCCCTCAGGAAAAAATTGGGATTGCGCAGTTCAATTTTCCCGGTCCATATGCTGAAATCGTCAAGCACAAACCGGTCATTGGCAGTATACACCGTACTTCCGAAGCCAATATTGTATTGCCCAAGCAGCTCCAGTTCATCATTGAGGCGGTAGTGCAGCGCAGCATTCAGTTTCAGGCTTTCGGTGGTGTTATCCACGAATGATCCTTCCGTATAGCCCGGGGCCGAGAATGCACCGGCCCGGCCGTCCGGCAATAGCGACCGGATGGCGGCGACATCGGAGTTCCCGGCCGCTATCTGTGCATCGGCGATGGAACCGATCGTAAGCACATCATCCCCGTACACATTAAGGCCGTTGTAAACCCGGTTGTCGCCGCGGGTGGTTTCGCCGCGTTCTATAGCCCCGAAGGTGGCGGGACCGGTATCACGGTAATCGACCCCGATAAAGTCCTGGGCGTTGAGGTAGGAGGCGTTAACTTTGAAAGCGATCTTGTTATTAAAAGAGTTCGCGTACCGGAAGAGGTATTGCTGGTAGAGGGAACGAGAATGATCCTCTTCATTGATATGATTCACTCCCTGTTTAACCTTCACGCTCAGCCCCTGGTACTCGAACGGGCTCTTGCTGTTGAGCAGCAGAATTCCGTTCAGCGCATTGGGCCCGTACAGGGCGGAAGCCACACCGGGGATCAGCTCGGCACTCTCCAGGTCTAGCTCGGAAATACCCACCACGTTACCAACCGGGAAGTTGAGCCCGGGTGCCTGGTTGTCGATGCCGTCGATAAGCTGGACAAACCGGACGTTGCCGTTGGCACCGAATCCGCGGGTATTTACGGATTTGAAGGTAAGGCTCTGTGTGCTGAAATCCACGCCCTTCATGTTGGCAAGCGCATCATAAAACGTCGGTGAAGCGTTCTGCTGTATCGAGATCAGGTCCATCTTTTCGATGGAAACCGGCGCTTCCAGGATACTCTCTTCAACACGGGAAGCGGAGACTACAACATCACCACCGACCAGGGTCTGCTGTTCCATCCGCACGGTCAGATCGGTCACCGGGCTGGAAGTGATTTCGACCTCCTGGGTCTGGAAGCCGACACTCGAAAATACAAGTGTCAACGGAGGATCCTGAGTGATATCCAGTGAAAATCGTCCGTCGGTCCCTGACGAGGTACCGATAACTTTTCCTTTCACCTTCACATTTACACCCGGCAGCGGTTCGTTGGTTTCGGCTTCCAGTACGATCCCTGAAACCCTGGTGTCGACATTGGAAGGCCGATCCGCTGCCCCGGCCGGTATCCCGCTGCAGAGAAGTATGAGCAAAAAGAAGGCAATTGTTGATCGTAGATATTGAGAAATCATTCCCTTTCCCTTCGTTGATTAGCGTTTTGACGAATGTAGAGAAGCGCGTTAAAGCTTTCCCCGTAACTAGTAGCTGATTAAATGTATTACAATAAACAATATATATCCGTTTTTTGTGATTTTCACAACATGCAATTCGAAAAACGGGAATGTTAAAATAGAGATATAATCATGAAGTCAACTGACCGCTGCTGTATTTAAAATTGGAATAACTGCATTCTTATCATGTAGATAGCACCGTTCCTGCGGGCTCCTGGTGATAACATGCCGGTGAAAATCAGTGCTGCGTGGTTTCGGTTGCCTCAATCCCGCCATTAGGTATTGTGTGCCGGCATGACGCCCCGGCACCCGCCAGCTCTCTCTGTGTTGCTGCACACCCAGGAATTAAATGTCATTCCCGCGGGGTTTGAACGCCTGAATTCCGGTCAATTCACGGCCCAGGATCAGGCCGTGGATATCGTAGGTACCCTCGTAGGTGTTTACCGACTCCAGGTTCATGACGTGGTGAATCACCCGGTAGTCACCGGTAATGCCGTTGGCTCCGTGCATGTCGCGCGAGGTGCGGGCGATATCGAGCGCTTTCTGGCAGTTGTTTCGCTTGGCCAGTGAGGTCATCACGTGGTGGTCGCGCCCCTCGTCCTTTAGTTTGCCGAGCCGCCAGGCCAGCAGCTGCATCTGGGTGATGTCGGTAAGCATATCGGCCAGTTTTGTCTGGGGAATCTGGTTGGCCCCGATGGGGTAGTCGAACTGGGTCCGTTCCATCACATATTGACGCGCTTTCTGGTAACAGAATTCAGCAGCCCCGACGGCACCCCACACGATACCGTATCGCGCACTGTTCAGGCAGGTAAAGGGTCCCTTCAACCCACGAATGTCGGGGAATACATTTTTTTCGGGGATGAATACATCTTCAAAGATAAGTTCGCCGGTTTCCGAGGCTCGGAGCGACATTTTATATTTGGTTTCCGGGGCACTGAACCCGTCCATATCCCGCTCCACCAGGAACCCGCGGATGGTACCTTCATCATTCTGGTTCTCCTTCGCCCTGGCCCAGACTACGGCCAGGTCGGCGATGGGCGAGTTGGTAATCCACATTTTTGCGCCGTTCAGGATCCACCCGCCGTCGGTTTTCACGGCCGTGGTTCTCATGGAGCCGGGATCGGAACCGTGGTCGGGCTCGGTAAGCCCGAAGCAGCCGATCAGTTTTCCAGTGGCCAGCTTTGGCAAAAAACGTTTTTTTTGCTCCTCGGTGCCAAATTTGGAAATCGGGTACATCACAAGCGACGATTGCACCGACATGAAAGAGCGGTACCCGGAATCCACGCGCTCCACCTCCCGGGCGATGAGCCCGTAGGCCGTCTGGCTGGCGCCGGACCCCCCGTATTTGGGATCGATGTAGGCCCCGAGCAACCCCATGTCCCCCATCTCTTCCGGGATATCGGGATCAAAATACTCTTCCTGGTTTCCTTTCAGGGCCCGCGGCTCGAGTTTGCTCTGGGCGTATTCACGGGCCGCCTCCATGATCATGCGGTCATCGTCTTGCAATTCAGACTCGAACTGGAAGGCGTCGTCTGCGTTAAAGCTTTTTTCAGGCATATTGATGATTTCTTAAACTTGATACCGTGTTATTTAGTGATGGCAGTTAAAGGTTGCATGTTAAAGGTTAAAGGTTCTCAACCTTAAACCTTCAACGTTTAACTTTCAACAAATTAAGTTCGGGTTTCCTTTTTGAGCTCACGAGCAATGATCTTCCGTTGAATTTCCGAGGTACCCTCTCCGATGGTCATCAGTTTGGCATCCCGCAGGAATCGTTCCACGTGGTACTCCTTGATATAGCCGTACCCGCCGTGAATCTGAACGGCTTCGTCCGCGGCCCGAACGGCCAGTTCCGAAGCAAAGAGCTTGGCCATGGAGGCCTCCTTGGTGAACGGTTTGCCCCGGTCTTTCAGCCAGGCGGCCCGGTGTACCAGGAAGCGTGCCGCATCGATCTGAGTAGCCATATCAGCCAGCTTCTGCTCGATCGCCTGGAAATCGCCGATCGGGGTTTCGAACTGTTTCCGCTCGCGGGAGTATTTCATTGCCTCTTCGAAGGCTCCGCGAGCGATACCCACGCTCAGCGCCCCGATGCCGATACGTCCGCCGTCAAGCACCTTCATGGTATCCTTAAACCCGTGATTCTGTTCGCCAAGCAGGTTAGATTCGGGAATTTCCACCTGTTCAAAGTTTACTTCGGTGGTGTCCGAAGAGTTCATGCCCAGTTTCTCCATCTTTTTGCCGGGGGTAACTCCGTCGCGTTCCCGTTCGACTATAAAGGCCGATATTCCCCTTGTGCCCTGGTCGGGGTCGGTTTTGGCCAGCACAACGTAGATGTCACCCACCGAACCCTGGGTGATGAAGATCTTGGTGCCGTTGATGATCCAGGTGTCACCGTTTTTGACCGCTGTGGTGTTTAAGCCTGAAGCATCGCTGCCCGAACCCGGTTCAGTCAGGCACCACGCTCCCAGCTTCTTTCCGCTCGCCAGCGGGGCCAGGTATTGCTGCTTCTGCTGTTTGTTCCCCGCCAGTTCGATATGACCGGAGGCCAGGGAGGTGTGGGATGAGACAGTCAGCGCGAGGGAGGCATCCCACCGGGCAAGTTCCTCGATAGCCAGGCAGTAGCTGACGGTATCGATTCCGCCGCCGCCGAATTCAACGGGGTGAATCATACCCATCAAGCCCTGGTCTGCCAGTTTTTCGATAATGGAGCGGGGAAACGTTTTCCGGGTATCCCGTTCTTTGACATCCGGTGCCACATGTCGTTCAACAAAGTCGCGCACGCTTTCCCTGATAAGCTGCTGGTCTTCCGAAAGCTCGAAATTGAGTGCGTTAGAACTGCTGGTGACGGTAGGATCCATAGTGATACCTGGTTTTCATTGTAGTAATTAGCTGACCGTAATAGATTATAATATAGGCAACGAAAATGTACTTTTTGAGATTCGCTTTGTCATGAACTGTTAGAAATTTATGAAGCTAGTTGAATTGATATGTTGCGAAAAAATGTAGTCCGGGTTTATTCAAGTGTGTTACTTCGGGTTTTGGATTGAGAGGTGGGCTGATCAATCCATGTAAAGCAGTGAGGGGACTTTAACAGTGTGACCGAAATACCACGGGACTCCCGTCGGCGTCATCCCGGGCTGCGACCCGGGATCTCGAGGGGATAGGGACCGTTGAGATGGCGATCGGGTTGCATCAGCAATTCTCGTCTTTGCGAGATCCTGAAATGAATTCAGGATGACATCGTAGGGACGGTTGAATTGTAAGGCCTCGCCAGTGTGGTGCGTCCCTGGGAGAGACTGCCACCGTGAATCAGCCTGGGAAGACTGTCCCGAAGCTGTAACCAGTGCACTCGGGGCCAAGGGTACATCTACCTGACCTGAAACAGGGTACCTGCCCCTCTCCAACGGCGTCATCCCGGGCTGCGACCCGGGATCTCGTAGTGGTACGATGCGTTGATGCGGTCACGGGGTTGCACCAGCGATTCTTATCCCCGCTAGATCCTGAAACGAGTTCAGGATGACGGTGGGGGGGCGAAGGGGCGGTCGAATTGTGGGGCGTCGGCAGTGTGACGAATTCCCCAACCTGGAGGCTGCTACCCGTAATTCCAGGTGACGCCGCGGCCCTCTTCAGGGTCGGGGTAGTTCCAGCTGACGGCTCCCTGGTCGCAGGCGTACATACAGGTGCCGCATTCGATGCAATCCTCCACCTGGAAGTAGACCTCTCCCTCGTCGTCGATTTTGTAACAGTTGGCGGGACACACGTAGGTGGTACATTTATGCGGGCACGTGGAATTGCAGATGGAGGTATCGACCTCGATGTGAGGCTTGATCTCCGACTTTGCCTGGTTGCGGTAGCTGACAAGTCCCAGCCGTTCTGTGAGTTTCAGGTTCTTCATAATGATTTCGCGCCTTTGATTCCCAGTTTGATCAGGTCCCACCACGAGGAGTGTTCACCGACCGATTCGCTCATGAGCTTGCGGGCTTTTTTTGTGGGTTCGTTCCTGATCGTGAAAAACTTTTTCCCGAAGCCGCACATCAGGTTGGGAAGGTCCTGGTACATCTCTTCCCGGTGCAGCATCCGTACGGCATCCTGGAACCCGCGCATATCTTTCATTACGTAACTCTCATCCAACGCTGAGCGGTACTCCTTCATTGTACCAGTGGAAAAATCATCCCGTTCTTTAGCCGTAACGATCGTTTCGGCCGCCAGGATCCCCGAACGCATCGCGTAATCCATGCCCTGGATTGCCTTGCCGGCGTTCATCAGCAGGTTGGCGGCCTCTCCGCATACCAGCAGCCCGTCTTTGTACAGCTGTTTCGGCATAATGCGCATATTACCGGAGGATACCACGTGGGCGGAATACTCCACCACTTCGCCGCCGCGAATGGTATCGGCGATGACGGGGTGTGATTTAAAATGGTTGAGCACATCGTGCGGGCTTTTCTCCTTTTCACGCAGATCTTTCAGCCCCAGTACCAGCCCGAGGGAGATCGTATCCCTGTTTGTATACAGAAATCCGCCTCCTTCAACTCCGTCGGTACCGAAGCCGACAAACTCGTTGGACATGCCGCTGTTGCCGTTTAGCTGGAAGCGATCTTCCAGCACCTCCCGGTCAAACCGGATAATCTCCTTGATGCCGGTCAGCACATGGTCGGCCGGAACATAATCGTCCTGCAGGCCCACCTGGCGCGTCAGCAGGTTGTTGACGCCCTCGGCGATGATTACGCTGTCGGCATGGAACTCCTCTTCCCCGGTACGAATACCAACCGCCCTGTCGTTCTCCATAAGCACTTCATCCACCTTGATGTTGGTGGCGACGAACGAATCCATGGCATAACTGCTTTCGGCTATCGCTTCCTCCACCTTGCCGGCCAGCCAGCGGTCGAACTTTGAGCGCAGCACCACTACACCGGAGTAGGGCGGTTCATTGAAGTGGGATGATTTGAAATCGATCGAGAATGTGGCCTCATCATCCATAAACGTCAGCCGACGGTGGTTGATGAAGCGTTCCCAGCCGGCGTCCTCCTCTTTCCAGTAGCCGGGCACCAGTTTTGCGAGGTCGTGTCCCCACAGCACACCGCCCGACACATTTTTCGAACCGGCAAACTCGCCCTTCTCGATTAGCAGAAACTTCATATCGTTGCGTGCCAGTGTCATGGCGGCAGCGAGTCCGGCGACCCCGGCACCGACGATGATACAGTCAAATTTTTCGTCCATAAGGTTTTAGTGTTTAGTCATGAGTCGTGAGTTTTGTGTCTTGGGTTGTGAATTTATGATATCTGTTCGCGAACCGTGTTGTAGCAATGTTATTTCCCATATTAAAATCCAGAAATCGATATCACTCCCAATCCACGACCTAAAACTCACGACTACTGTTAAAACGCTATCCCTTTATTTTTTTAATCTCCTCAATAAATGGTGGAAGTACGTTATACAGGTCGCCCACAATACCGTAATCAGCGATGTCGAAAATGGGGGCGTCGGGATCCTTGTTGATGGCCACGATCACCTTGCTGTTGGCCATACCTGCCACGTGCTGGATCGCCCCTGAAATGCCGATTGCAATGTAGAGCTGCGGCGAAACCACTTTCCCGGTCTGACCGATCTGCAGGCTCGGGTCCATCACCCCGGCCTCGGTCAATGCGCGGGATGCACCGACGGCCGCACCAAGTACATCCGCCAGCTCATTGACCAGTTTCTGAGCCTCTTCGTCTTTGGCACCGCGGCCCGCGGCCACGATCGTTTCGGCCTCCGAAAGATCTATTTTGTCGCCGGAAGCCCCGATAATATCGCGAAGGGTGGCTCTGATCTCCTTTTCATCCATACTGAATTCGACCGGCACTACCTCGGCATCGATGGATGCCTCTGCCAGGTCGTACGACCCGGAACGCACCGAAACCAGGATACGGTCTCCGTGTGCCTCGGTGTCAGACAAAATTTTGGCGGCCATAACGGGGCGCGTGGCTTCGATTCCGCCATCAGACAGGTCAAACGCCGATACATCAGACAAAACCGCGGCGTTTTGTTGGGCGGCAAGAGCCCCCAGGATATCCTTTGTGCCTTCGGTTGAAGCAAAGGCAACCAAATACGGGTTGGCCTGCTCCATGACGGCATTCAGGGCCTGAAGCATCGGCGCGTTCTGATGGTTACGGAACACCGGGTCCGATACCGTATAAATTCGTTCGGCGCC
>JAWVZC010000083.1:0-13496 GCA_033722415.1 Balneolaceae bacterium
CCGTTTTGCTGCATTGTTAATCGCATCTTTTTTTATGAGTTTCAGAACTTTTTTATGGACAGGAATCACTGTTATGCTTATTTCCTGTTCGGGTCCGGACCTGCCGAAACATCCCGTTTTTGAAGCAGTGAATGGGGAACGGACCGGCATCCTGTTTTCCAACGATATTCAGCCCACCCAGGAATTCAACATTTTTAATTACCGTAACTTCTACAATGGCGGCGGCGTCGCGGTCGGGGATATCAACAACGACGGACTGGCGGATATCTACTTTACGGCGAACCAGCAGGATAACCGACTGTATCTGAACCAGGGCGATTTTCAGTTTCAGGATATTACGGAGTCTGCGGGTGTAGCGGGTGAGCGGCCCTTGTCGACCGGGGTAACCATGGCCGATGTGAACGGGGACGGTCTGCTGGATATTTATGTGTTGAACTCGGCCGATCTGACCGGGAATAATCGGGAAAATGAACTGTTTATCAACAACGGCGACCTGACTTTTTCTGAACAGGCGGAGGCATACAACCTCAATCACAACGGCTATTCGGTCCATGCTTCATTTTTTGATTACGACCGCGACGGCGACCTGGACTGCTTCCTGCTGAACAACAGCTTCAAGGGCACCGGTGAAAACATGCGCAAGCTGCTGGGGCAGTCGCGCGGCGGTGTTGACTCCCTGGGTGGTGACAAACTGCTGCGTAACGACGGCGGCGTGTTTACCGACGTGAGCGGCGAGGCCGGGATCTACCAGGCGGAGATCGGGTTCGGTCTCGGGGCCATCGTGGGCGATATTAATGACGACTACCTGCCGGATATCTACGTAAGCAACGATTTCTGGGAGCGCGATTACCTCTACATCAACCGGGGTGACGGCACTTTTTCCGAAGAGCTTACGACACGGACCAGCCACGTGTCGCAGTCGAGCATGGGCAGCGATATGGGCGATATCAACAACGACGGCTATACCGACATCTTTACCACCGATATGCTGCCGACCGATATTTCACGCATCCGAACCATGACGGTGTTCGATGACTACCATTTCGAGGATCCCGATTACCACGATAGTTTTCACTACCAGTACGTGCAAAACACCCTGCAGCTAAACAACCGGAACGGGACCTTCAGCGAGATTGGGTTTCTCTCCGGTGTGGCGGCCACCGACTGGAGCTGGGGCGCTCTAATGTTCGATTTTACCAACGACGGGTGGAACGATATCTTTGTCAGCAACGGGATGTACCGGAATATCACGGACATGGATTTCCGCAATTTTATCAGTGACCGGAGCAATATCGCTGAGATTGTCCGGGAGAAGGGGACGTTTAATATCCTGGATTTCCTGGACCGGCTGCCGCAGGAGAAGATCAAAAATGTGGCTTTTGCCAACAACCAGGACTACACCTTCACCAATCGCCCCGATTCGTTGGGATTTCATGAGCCAACGTTCAGTAATGGCGCGTCTTACGGCGACCTGGACAACGACGGGGATCTCGATCTCGTGGTAAACAACCTCAACAGCCGGGCCCAGGTGTTTCGGAATAATTCCGACCGGTACCACGGCAACCATTTCCTGACCGTGCAGTTTGAGGGGGAGAAAGGTAATCCCGGGGGGATCGGGGCTCATGTCGCAATCTACACCGGCGGCACCCGGCAGGTACGCCAGAATATCACCGCCCGCAGTTTCCAGAGCTCGGTACCGCCGCAGCTTCAGTTCGGGCTCGGTGAACGCGATACCGTCGATTCGCTGGTAGTGGTGTGGCCGAACCGTCAGAAGCAGGTGCTGAGGAATGTCCAAGCCGACCAAACGCTGGTTCTCAGCCAGGAAGAGGCGGAAACAACGGTAAAACCGGGAGCACCGGACCGCTCCGCTCCCGTGCTCGAAGAGGTTACCGATGATCTTTTTACGGGCAATATCAGCCACAAGGAGAATAACAATTTCATTGATTTTGAGCAGAATCGCCTGCTGCCGCACATGTTGTCAACCCGCGGCCCCAAAGCGGTGCGTGGTGATATCAACGGCGACGGACTGGAAGACTTTTTTATGACCGGTTCCGCACAGAGTTCCGACAAGTTGTTCTACCAGCGTCCGGACGACACATTCCAGCCCTATATGGGTGCCGATATGCTGATGGAGGGTCTGTACGAAAGCACGGCGGCCGAGCTGTTCGATATCGAAGGGGACGGTGATCTCGACCTGGTGGTCGGCAACGGGGGATTCCAGTTTGAGCTCAACTCCTCCCACAACCGGCTGCGGGGATATGCCAACGACGGCGAGGGTAATTTCAGCAGTATTGCCGACCAACTGCCCGATATTCGCGTGGATGCCGCAACAATCAACGCAGCGGATCTTAATGGGGATGGCCGGCAGGATCTGTTTGTGGGTGCCCGGGTGATACCGGGTGAATACGGTGCCGACCCGAGAAGTTACCTGTTTCAAAATGACGGAGATGGACGGTGGACGGATATCACCCCGGATCGACTGAAGCGGGCCGGCATGGTCACCGACGCCCTCTGGACCGACTATGACGCCGACGGGGATGAGGACCTGTTGGTTGTGGGTGAATGGATGCCGGTGATGTTGTTTGAGAACCGTGACGGCACCATCCGGTTTGATTACGCCGTTGAGAACAGCGAGGGCTGGTGGTCGGCCCTGAAAGAAGCGGACCTGGACGGTGACGGCGATACCGACTACGTGCTGGGCAACTGGGGGACCAATTCCAAGTTCCAGGCCACCCCGGAAAAACCGGTACGGATGTATGTGAATGATTTCAACAACCGGGGCAATACCGAGTTTATAATCACCAACTACCCGCCGGGCAGCAGCACGCCGTACCCGTTCCCGACCTACAGCGACCTGGTTGAGGAGATGCCGTTCCTGAAGCAGCGTATCCCCGATCACCACAGCTACGCCGAGACGACTTACGAGCAGCTGTTTACGGCCGAGGAGCGGGAGGGCGCGGTGCAAAAAGTGGCGAGGACACTGCATTCATCGGTATTGAAAAATAACGGCGGAAATTTTGTCCTGCAGCCGCTGCCCGTGGAAGCCCAGGTATCGCCGGTATACGGCATCATTACGAAGGATTTCGATGGGGATGGCGCTACCGACCTGCTGTTGCTGGGGAACATGCACGGACTGAAACCGGAAGTGGGTCGGCTGGCGGACAATTACGGGGTTTTCCTCAGAAACAGCGGTGATGCCAAATTTTCGTTTATTCCGTACGATCAAACCGGGGTTTTTATCAGGGGCGAGGTGCGAGATGCCCTTCAGATCGAGGTGCAGGGCGAATCCCATATCCTTGTCACCCGCAATGACCGCGAAATAATGATATTCAGGTAACTTAAAATCAGGTACAGTTAGAATATGAGCAGCGCCAGATTCAACGCAGGAACGCTTATCCCGTTAATGATCCTGGGATATCTGATCTCTTCGTGCACGGGAGGAGATCCGCTCTTTCAGAAACTGGAGCCGGATCAGACCGGCATAACGTTCAGCAACCGCATCACCGAGAGCGAGGAGTTCAACATCATCAACTACACCAATATTTACAACGGGGGAGGAGTGGCTGTTGCCGATGTGAACAATGACGGCCTGCAGGATCTCTTTTTCTCCGGCAACGAGGTTCGCAACGAACTCTACCTGAACGAGGGCGAATTCCGGTTTCGCAACGTAACCGACCGGGCGGGCGTGGCCGGTGAGGAACGCTGGAGTTCGGGCGTGGCCGCCGCCGATGTTAACAGCGACGGGCTGATGGATTTTTACGTAGCCGCCACCACCTACGAGGAGTCGGAGCGCAAAACCAACCGGCTCTACATCAACCAGGGGATCGACGACGAACAGGTGCCCACCTTCAGGGAGATGTCGGAACCCTACGGACTGGCGGACACCACCAACACCACGATGGCCGCGTTTTTTGACTACGACAATGACGGCGACCTGGATGTCTACCTGCTGGTGAACAAGATTACCCGGAACAGTTCCATGGATCGCTACCACGAGAAGATGACGCAGGGCGAATCGGTCACAACCGACCGACTCTACCGGAACGAGGGCGCGGATTCCCTAGGGCACCCTGTGTTCCGGGATGTCAGCGACGAGGCGGGCATCCTTATGGAGGGATTCGGTCTTGGGGTGAATATCACCGATATCAACAAAGACGGCTGGAAGGATATCTACGTGGCCAACGATTTTGTAACCAACGAAGTAGTGTACATGAACAACGGGGACGGTACCTTCACCGACCGGGCCGGCGAGCTGTTCAAGCACACCGTACACGCCTCCATGGGGGTGGACATTGCCGATATCAACAACGACGCCCGTCCCGATGTGCTGATGGTGGATATGCGGCCGGAGTCCAACTTCCGCCAGAAAACGATGCTGCAGCCCAACAACTACATGGCCTACGTCAACAACGAGCGGTATGGGTACGACTACCAGTACGTGCGCAACCAGCTGCAACTCTACCGCGGAGATCACCCCGCCACCGGGCTCCCGCTTTTCAGCGATATCGGGATGTATGCGGGGATCGACGAAACCGACTGGAGCTGGACGCCCTCGCTGGCCGACTTTGACAACGACGGGCTGCGCGACCTGATCATCACCAACGGGTTCCCAAAGGATATCACCGACCACGATTTCGCCGATTTCATCACCGAGTATTACAACTATCTTTCACTGGATAAAATCCTGGACCGGATTCCCTCCGTGAAACTGAACAACTACGCGTTTAAAAACAGCGGCGATTTGACGTTCCGGGAGGTTACCCGGAAGTGGGGCATGGATATCCCGTCGTTCTCCAACGGGGCCGCCCAGGCCGACCTGGACAACGACGGTGACCTCGATTACGTCGTTAGCAATATCAACGATTCCGCGTACGTCTTTCGGAACAGGGCCATGGAGCAGCAGCCGGACAGCCTGAACTACCTGCGTATCAGGTTTGACGGCCCGGCCCGGAACCGGAACGGGATCGGGGCTACTGTTGAACTGTTCTACGGGAACGGGAAGAAGCAGTACCACGACCATACGCCCTACCGCGGGTATCTCTCAAGCATTGAACCGGTAGCCCACTTTGGACTAGGTGGTCATACCGAGGTAGACAGTCTTACAGTCACCTGGCCGGGCGGGAAAAGCCAGGTATTGCGGGATATCACATCAAACCAGGTGATCACCCTGAGTGCGGCAGACGCCGTACCGCCCGTTACAGAACCATCGGAATCCAGCGAAACGAGCAGCTCCCCGAAGATAATGGAGGATGTGACGGCCGAACGGGGCGTGACCTATATCCACAAGGAGTACGATTTCAATGACTTCAACGTGCAGCCGCTGCTTCCCCACAAGCTATCGCAATACGGGCCGGGGCTCTCGGTGGGTGATGCAAACGGTGACGGCCGGGACGATCTCTACATCTCGGGCTCGTTCGAGTATCCCGGGCACTTCCTGCTGCAGCAGGCGGACGGAACGTTTGAGCAGGAGAATCTTTTGGAGGGCGTCGACCCGAAGTACCGGCAGGAGGAGCTGGCCTCCCTCTTTTTTGATGCCGACGGCGACGGTGACGACGACCTCTATATCGGAAGCGGCAGTTACGAGCTGGAACATGGGGATCCGGCCTACCAGGATCGGCTGTTTTTGAACCAGGACGGTCGTTTTGTCCACGCCGAAGAGGCGCTCCCCACCTTTTTCCGGGCCAGCAGTTCCGCCGTGCGCGCCGCCGATTTTGACCGGGACGGGGACCTGGACCTGTTTGTCGGCGGCCGGGTGCACCCGCACGAGTACCCCCGGTCGGTCAACAGTTACCTGCTGGAGAACAGGTCGACCGAACAGGAGATCTCATTTGAGATCGTGAATAAAACGAACGCGCCGGCGCTGAACGAGATCGGGCTGATTTCGGACGCGTTGTGGACCGATTTCAACGGCGACGGCTGGGCAGACCTGGTGCTGGCCGGCGAATGGATGCCGATCACCTTCCTCGAAAACCGCTCTGGCATGTTCCGTGATGTCACCGCCAGCTCGGGTATTTCAGGACAGGTGGGATGGTGGAACAGTCTCTGCGGCGGCGACTTCGACCGGGACGGCGATACCGACTACATCGCGGGCAACCTGGGCATCAACACCCATTTCGAGGCCACCGACCGGCACCCGCTCCGTATCTACGCCGGTGATTTCGACAACAATGACACCTACGATGCGATCCCCTCGTTCTATACCGAAACCCGGCGCGGAGAACCGGTGGAAGTACCGTTCCACATCAAACAGAACCTGCGTCAGCAGGTGCCCCCGATACACAATATGTTCGAAAGTTACCGCGCGTATGCGAACGCCACCATGAGCGATATCCTGGCGGAATTTGATACCACCGGCATGCAGGTGAAGGAGGCCAACTACATGAAAAGCAGCTATATCGAAAACAGGGGGGATGGCACGTTTGCGCTCTCGCCACTGCCCGGCAAATCGCAGTGGGCTCCGGTCTACGGGTGTGTGGCGGAGGATCTGGATCTGGACGGGCATCTCGACATATTGCTTGTAGGCAACGACTACGGTACCGAGATCTCTACGGGTCGTTACGATGCACTTAACGGGCTGATTCTTTCCGGGAACGGTGACGGCTCGTTTACCACCACCGATTTCGAGCAAAACGGCTTCTTCGTACCCGGCGATGCCAAAGCCCTGGTGAAACTGCGGGGTGCGAACGGGGAGTACCTGGCGGCGGCCTCCCAAAACCGGGGACCCCTGAAAATTTTCCGGAACCGCCCGCAGACCGGGAACTACCTGCATTTCCAACCCATGGATGCTTTTGCGGTCGTCACCTACAGCGACGGCAGCACTCGCAAGGTGGAAGCCTATTACGGGTCAAGTTTTCTGTCATCCTCCGCCCGTTTCATCGCGCTTCATGAGGAGGTGGAATCGGTCGAAATCACCGATTACAGGGGGAATACCAGAACGGTCCCGGTTGAGTAGGTTCCCCTGTTCTTGCGTATACCCGGGCTTTCCTTGAACAAATCAAACTTGTTGAGAGAGGTAGTCCTGATTTGCTGTAGATTACTTATCTCATCCTCCATACCGATGCCGGGTATGGTAGCATTGTACGGCGTCCCGACCCCTGAAGGGGATCCATGCTCGGAACTGAAATCAGTCTGCCGCCAGGCCGGGGTGGCGCCAGGTTGCGGAATAGGCCAGGATCGCCCCCAGGCAGAGGATGCCGGGTGCCATAAACGGGCTGGCCCCGTATAGCATCTCGATGAGGGCTTCTCCGGTCGAAATATTCGGCGCGATCTCCACCGCAAACTCGTAGTTATGCTCCAGGTGTTCATAGACCCCGAAGAGTCCCCCGGCTGCAATCATCCACATCAGGTAGCGCAGCCCGGTAAGCATGCGACGGCCGGGGCTGCGCATGGCGGCCAGTACCACAATCAGCCCGATTGCTGCCAGCACAAAGGGGACCAGCTGGATGGCACCCTCGTAGTGCTCCACGAAGACCAGTTCAATAATGGAACCGGCAAAAATAGATGCTGATACCACCAACAGGAAGCGTCGATACTGCTGTTCGACTGAGTCTCCCATTATTCGGAAGCCAGATAGGTTTCGGCGGTGGCCAGCTGCTCCTCATTCACAAAATCAGACAACTGCTGCAGAAACGCATCCTGTGAATCAAAGGGACGGGCCTCAATCAGCTGCTGTGCTTCCGACTCGTCGAGTCCCGGAATCTGCTGCAGGGTGGCGGCATCGCACTCGTTGGGATCCACAGGTACGTAGACATACTGCTCATACGCTCTTACCTGCTCCATATCCACATACTTGCTGATCTCCTTGCGGAACTGCTGGATACTGATATAGGGACGGTACTCTTCAAATTCATGCACCATCGTTTCACCCACACCGGGAATGCTCATAAACTCCTCTTCGGAGGCGGTGTTCAGGTTGAGCTTTTGTGCAGGAGGGGCCTGAGACATCGTCTGTTGCTGCGTTGAGCCGGATTCACTGGTTTCCTGAGCCTGCTGTTCGGAATTACCGCCGCATGCCATGAGAGTCAAGGTAATTGTTAGTGCCGCAACGCCGGTTAGCAATCGTTTAATGTTCATCTGTTAGTCGGGTTCGTTAATAGGGTACTATTTTGCAATTCAGTGGGAAATTAGGAAGATATGCAGAAAATTCAAGTACCTGACGGAAATCTTCAGAATCGCTACAGAATTGTGAATTCCGTTCCCTTCAGATCGGCGGGAGTTCGTCGACCAGCCATAACCCCAGGGATTTGTCGCGGAAGGCCCCGTCGCCCTCGGTGCACTGCTCCACGATCAATCTTTCCGGGGGTGAAAACCCAAAGGGCGGCTCCTGCAGGTTCAGCATACGCCAGTCGCCGGTACAGATATCTTCATTCTCCCGGTGATTCGTAAACGTGGTTGTGAGCAGCCATCGGATGGAACTGTTTCTGATATTCTCAAGCGCATTCCGGATATCCTTAAACGAGAAATGAACCAGGCAGTCGCGGCACAGCAGCAGGTCGGCCGGGGGAAGCGGGTCGGCAGTGAGGTCCAACACACGAAAGGTCCTGGCTGAAGAACCGGCATACCGGGTGCGGTTGTTATCAATCAGCTCCGGGACGATATCGCCCCCGATATAGTGATCCACCGGCAGCGTGATTTCGCCGATCCAGTTGAGGTCGCCACATGGCAGATCCAGGAGCGTGGTGATTTCGAGTTGCTCCAGCAGGGGCGGGAGTGCCGTTTTCAGCTCGGCCGTCTGCGTGCTGTCCGCGCCTTCTCCGGAGACCGATTCCCTGCCGGACCAGTGGTCCCGCCGGTAGATCTCCGAGAAGGTTGCCTGAAGATCCCGGTCTTCATCCCGGTCGCTCCTCTTTTCGAAGTAGCGCGGGTCGAATGAGACACGATCCCTGCGGTTTTGCTTGTCCATCGGTGTTTAATTTAGGGGGCAAGTGATGCTGCCGGTAACGCTGCAAGGCAGTGTTTCGAAGCGGAGCATTACATTCAGAGAGCGGCTACCTGTCGCTGCGGTCCGGATACATCAGATGCTGGATCTCGCGCCAGGTGACCAGCTGTATATTCTCCTTACGAAGCAGGTCCCGGAATCGCTGGCTGGTCACGTAGTCATAATCGCGCTGGCGCCAGGCCGACTCGTACCAGTGTTCCTTGTCAACCGTCACCGCCCGCATCTCCTCGTTATCGTAGGCCAGGTGAACGATAAGTTCGTTGAGGCCCGGTTTCAGTGATGTTATAATCTGGTCATATGCCTGGTTCCACCGATCGGCCGGTACGCTGGTGGTGAGGGCGTTCTCGCTGCGGGAAATTATGTAGCCGTTCGGAACCTGTTCGGCGTACTGTGCATTTTCGAGGTCGGACTGTTCGATACGTACCGGTATCTTAAACTCCCGGCCCAGTTTCATCATGATCCCGAACAGCTCCGGGGTAGCGCCTGCGGCACCCATGTGGGCATCCAGGTGGGTGGGATCAATGCCGTAATCGATGGCCCGCTCGATCTGTGCCCGGAGCTCCTTCTCCACTTCACCGGGTTCGGCATGATTGACGACCTCCTGCACCGTCTCGTAAAAATAGCCCTCCTCATTGAGCAGGCTCGGTATTTCGCTTGCGGGCTGTACCCCGTCCCACTGGTAGTGTTTCCATTCGGCGGTGAGCGTGAGGTGGATACCAAGATCAAAAGAGGGATTTTCGCGGGCATAGGCGGCGATTTCCGGGAACCACGGGCAGGGAACCATTACGGAACCCGATGTGATACCGCCGCGCTCCCAGGCGGAGATGCTGGCCGCATTCTCAGAGTGTGTAACCCCGATATCATCGGCGTGAACCACCAGCAGTTTGGCATTTTCGGCGTACCCCAAACGCTGCGCCAGATTCTGGTTTGTTTGTGCTGCGACTGACCAGGTACAGGCCGCCAGTACCGGTACCAGAAGGAGCAGGGTGGTGATCGATCTGTCCATAGTTTGTATTAATTGATTAATAATATCGTTTTACCAGAAATCGACAATGGTTTACCACAGTCACACGAAGATAGCGATCAGGTTTACACCGGTGATCAATAAACATCAAACAACACGTCCCCGCGATCGACTTGGTTTGTCCGAGCGAAACACCGGCAGGTACAATCAATGCATCTCCACGCGGCAGCTTTTGATGGCCGGTCGGTAGAAATTGAACTGCACATTCGGGTGATCCGCCAGCAGCGACATCGGCACGGAACTGTCCGCTATTTTTTTACTGATCATAAGTGTAGTCAGGCGCATCCCAAACGGGTTGTCATGGGTGCCCGCATGCCAGATGGAGACCTTTTCCGCCTGCCAGGTTTCCACCGGTCCCACGGTTACCGCTTCTGTTGGCACGCCGGTTACAACTCCCCCGCCCGAAGTACGTGCATTCTGGGTAATCGTAGAGGGATGAAGCTCTACGACACGCGTTCCCAGTTTGCGGTACTCCTCCGGCGGGGGCGGCTCCTCACGGTATGCTCCCTCCCGCTTCAGCGGGTCGTTGAACGCCCAGTGTTTGATCTCGCCCTGGCCACCCTGCATCACCGCACAGCGGACCCCCTCCCAGCTTTGGGCAAAGGCTTCGGTGTCGGTCGTGGGGAAGTGGAGGTTTTTATCCGGCATCCGAAGGTTCGGATCGATACGGTTGAAGCACAGGTCCATGTTCGCCCGCTTGAACGACAACGGGTGATCGGTGCCGACCGCTTTACCGTCTGCCACCCACTCGTCCATGGCCCAGAAATGGGCATGTCGCAGATTAATTTCCAGCTCGTTTACCAGCCGGGCCACCAGGGGCAGCTGTTCGGTCGGCCCGATCGGTCCGCATATCCCCACCGGGCCAACTTCGGTTGCCTGTTTCCAGGCGTTGATGTACTCAAGTGCCTCCGCCAGGTAAAATTCCTCCAGCGTGTCGTAAAACACCACATTGAATCCTTCGCGGCTGAGCCCGAGCATATCCTCTTTCGTTAGTGCCGCTGCATCATTCAGAAGCTGATCGTCCAGCGTTGTAAAATCCCACCACCCCGGGGCCAGTATACTCTGTTTTCTTCCCATCGTCATGTCTTTTCTTGATTAGTATTCCCACGCGGGTATCCCCCCGTTTATTCATGTCCATCCCATATGCTTCCACTTTAGGAATTGTCCGGTTCATATTCAAGCGAGCGAATTTTGTTCTTATGTCTAAATTGCCGATATAAATGCATGGGAATGAGACAATACTTTACAAAAATCTGGAAAAATGGAAGGGATTGAATCAGGGATGAATTTTACATCTTGCATCATGAACGCATTATTGGTCTGTTTCCTGGCATCAGCATACCTGTTGACCGGTTGCCAACAGAAGACCGCCAGCGTAACCGAACAGGTGGCCGTTACCTGGGAACTTCTGGACAACGAGATGGGACCGGAAAACGACCGATACCGTGCGGCATTAACCCTGGAAAACAGGGGGGAAACCGCGTTGCCCGGTGATGGGTGGGCGCTCTTTTTTAACTTCCGGCACCATATTGATGAGACGCGTACCTCGGGAATCGCCGACATAACATTTATCAACGGGGATTTCTATCGCCTTTCGCCGGTGGCACCGTTTGAGCTTACGCCCGGTGTTTCGGTCACCATCCAGTACGAGGGGCGGGGAGATATTATCAAAAACGATCGCGCACCGCAGGGACTCTATTTTGTCACCTATGAGGAACAGGGGATGCAGGCTGACACCACGGTTGTAACCGATTATACTGCCAGACCCATTACCAACGAACAGGTGTTGCCCGTACTATCTTCAGTCCCCCGCGCGGAATCCCGGTTTGCTGAGAACACCGGGGTGACAAACCGTGCCCGGGAAAAAGTACCACCCGTCCTGCCCACCCCGCGGGGTGTTGAATATACCGGGGGGAGCGTTATCCTGGATGCCGGTATCCGGATACACCATGATGCCGGGTTGCAGGGGGAGGCCGAGTACCTCGCAGAACGCGTAAACGGGCTGTTGAATGCCGGGGTTGAAACGGCACAAGGTTCTGGGGATGGAGCGGGAATAATATCTCTGACGCTGGATGAGCAGGTTCCCGCTGATGCTGTTTCAGGCTCCTACCAGCTGCAGATCTCCCGGGAAAACGGTATCTCCATTACAGCCGGGGACTCAACAGGGGTTTTTTACGGCATCCAGAGCCTGCTTGCTCTGGTACCACCGGAATCATACAGCACCCCGAAGTCTGAAATCAATATACCCGCCCTCGTCATGGATGATCGTCCCCGGTTCCCGTACCGCGGGATGCACCTGGACGTTTCGCGCAACTTCAACGACAAACAGGCTGTCTTCAAGACGCTGGATCTGATGGCGTTCTACAAGCTCAACAAGCTGCATTTTCACCTGACCGACGACGAGGGCTGGCGGCTGCAGATCGAGGAGCTGCCGGAATTGACGGAGGTGGGAGCGCATCGCGGGCACACATTGACGGATGAGCGGCACCTCCAGCCGGCCTACGGCTCCGGTCCCTATCCTGATCCCGACAGCTCGTACGGCAGCGGGTTTTACACCCGGGCAGACTACAAGGAGATACTACGCTACGCCCATGAGCGCCATATCGAGGTGATCCCGGAGTTTGATGTGCCCGGACATGCCCGGGCCGCCATTAAGGCGATGGAAGCGCGGTACCGGCGCCTGGCGGCCGAAGATCGCCCGATGGAGGCGGAGGCATACCGGCTGGTCGATCCGGAGGATCAATCGGTCTATCTTTCGGCCCAGGAGTTCAATGACAATGTCATATGCGTGTGCCGGGAGTCGGCGTACCGTTTTTTCGAAACCGTGGTTGATGATGTGGCCGAAATGCATGAAGAGGCCGGGGTGCCGCTCAATACGATCCACATGGGCGGAGATGAGGTGCCGCAGGGTGCCTGGGAGCAGTCCCCGATGTGTACCGAATTTATTCGGCAACACAGTGCGGTCGAAGGAGTAGGGGATCTGCCGAATTATTTCGTCGGCCGGCTTGCCGAACTGCTGGACGGTCGGGACCTGACGCTGGCAGGATGGCAGGAGATCGCACTGCAAGGGGGCGGACACGGGGAATCGGGCGTCGATCCCTCGTTTTCCGGGAACAGGGTGACCATCTATTCCTGGGATAATTTTACGGCCGGCAACCGGGACCTCGGTTATCGCGTGGCCAACGCCGGCTTCCCGGTCGTACTCAGCAACGCCACCAACCTCTATTTCGAGCTGGCCTACAGCGGCGACCCGACCGAACCGGGCGACTATTTTGCGGGATTTGTGGACACCCGCAGGGCGTTCGAGTTTATGCCGATGAACTTTAATGATCCCCTGCACGAGACCGGTACCGACGGTGAATCTGCATTCGTGGAGCTGGAACCCTCGGCCGAACAGAATATTCTGGGTATGCAGGGACACCTTTGGAGCGAACCGATCAAGGGCCCTGATTCGCTTGAATATTTTTATGCCCCAAAAATACTGGGATTGGCTGAACGGGCGTGGTCGGATCGCCCCTCCTGGGAAACGATGCC
>JAWVZC010000084.1:0-13417 GCA_033722415.1 Balneolaceae bacterium
ATGAGAGATATTTTTTTAACATACCAGTACAGTTTTAAAAGAAAGTAACTCGAACGTCCTTCTAATGTAAAAAATTTATGGCATGGTATCGTTGAAATCCATAAAAAAAGAGGGACACCTGCCCGATGTCCCCCGCAAAACCGCACCTTTCCCCGATACCGGTACTCTCTACACGTTATGGTGACCAGCTGTTATTGGACCGGTTTATATCGGGAAACAGATGTTCGGGGTCGATCTGAACCCCGGTGACGTCGGCATTCGTCCGGATAACCAGTTCGGTCGATGAAGCCCCGTTGAGCCAGGTTTTCACATCGATGTTCCGGGTAATCGTCTCCCCGTTGTCAAGGGAAATCCTAACGGTGGCGGGCAGCGGTATCTGTCCCTGGTCCATGATGGTAATTCGTGCTTCTGAGCCATTGGATGTTACACTGCCCACGGCCTGATCAAGCACCCATGTCTCATAGTAGAAGCTTCGCCAGAACCAGTCCAGGTCCTGCCCGCTGGCCGCCTCAAACACATTGAAAAAATCCCACGGGTAGGGGTGCTTGTAGGCCCACTCCTCAAAAAAGGTCTTCAGAGCCTGTTGAAACGTATCTTCGCCGAGCAGGTGCCGCAATACCACGAGACCGCTTCCCGGTTTGGGGTAGGAGGCCACACCGAAAGCGGGACCGGGGTAATGGTAGTCTGACCAGCGCATAATGGGACCTTCCAGGTAACTGCCGGCAATGTTGGTGTAGGATTGATATTCGTTGATTTCGGGATTCCCGCTCCCGGTGAAGTAGTCTTTTCGGGACTGATTTTCATTAAAGGTGGTGGTCCCTTCGTCGATCCAGCTGAAGCGCCGCTCGTTGGTGCTCACAATCATGGGCACCCACATATGGGCGAACTCATGCGCGATCACATAGTAGAGGCTCTCCTGCGGCTGGTAGTTGTAATCCCCGATCAGGGTAATCATCGGGAATTCCATCCCCCCGCCGATGATACCGCCCCCTTCCACGGAGGTCATGTGGTCCCAGGGATAGCTGTAACCCAGGTATTCCGACAGAAATGTAATGGAGTGTTGCGCATATTCTACCGCTTTTTGCCATTTGGGGGCGGAGAGCCGGTATACCGCATCAACAAACGTGTAATCTGTAGACCCGTCACCGTCCAGGTCGCCGACCGGTGCTCTGGCTCCCTCCCACACCGATTGTTCGGTGGCGCTGAAGGCAAAATCCTTGATGTTCTCGGCGGTAAATGACCACGTGAGCGTGCCGTTGTCACCGGTTCGGGTAATGTTGCCGAAGTCGCTGCTGTCCACGATAGAAACGTTCTGGTCGCTTTGCATGGCTTCCCGGTAGCGCTCGTAAATTGTCGGGTTTAATACCTCGCTGCCGTTTTGGAGTGTTCCGGTGGAGGTGACCAACCACTGCTCGGGGACGGTGATATCTACCTGGTAGTCGCCGAATTCATGGTAAAATTCCGCATTGTTGGTAAAGTGATCGGTGAACCAGCCGAATACGTCATCATATACCGAAACCTGGGGATACCAGTAGGCGATAAAAAAGAGATTATCGTTGCTGTAGCCCATGCGTCCGCCGGCGCCCTGCTGCGGTACGGTAAACGACCATTCCAGTTCGATGGTTTTTGACCCGTTCGGGGGTAGTACCGAGGGGAGGGTAACGAACATGCGGGTGCCATCGACAAAATAGCCCCGCTGACCCTGCATTGTGATCTCCTGCATTTCGCGACCGCTTACCGACACGTGTTCGATTGAAATACCGCCTGTTATCTCTACCATCTCTTTGCGTGGAACACCTTCCGAGTGCACATTCTGGGCCAGTTCCAGCACAACGGCATTGAGGGAATCGGGAGAGTTATTGTGGTAGGTAATTCTGCTTTTTCCCAGGATACGTCGTTCACCGGGAATCAGCTCCACATCCATATCGTAATCCACTTTCTGGGTCCAGTAATTTGATCCCGGGGTACCGTCTGCCGAACGCGTACCTTCCCGGATGGCACGCTTGTAGGGATACGGAATTTCAAAATCGATCGGGTTGGGAATCGGGCGTTCGAATTGCGTGGCGGAAGTACCATCCGAAAAGGTTGAGACCGTAACCGTTTGTGTGGACTGCACGGATTCTGCTTCTGCCTGACCCTCGGTCGCCGATTGTGGCGTGGCGCAGCTGATCATGAGAAGGGTGGCGAACAACAGGGCGGAACATTGTTTAATCATTGATATTCTCATTGCGGGTAAATAGGAGACTTTGAACTCGAAGATTGTAATTTGGGATGCAACAGTATTGTGCTGAATGATCGCTAGGGGACCGTTTTAAAATGTTTTTCCACGGCTCTTTTCAGATCATCAAACTCAATAGGCTTGGTGAGATAATCCAGATAGTCGGTTTCCCTGGCGCGCTCCACATGGTATGGGTCTGAATTCCCGGTAATATAGATAACGGGGACATCCGAGAACTCCCTGATCTTGAGCATGGCATCGATACCGTCGATCTCACCCTCCAGGGATATATCCATTATGATAAGGTCGGGATCAATTTTTTTGGCCGCCTCGATGGCCGTTTTTCCATAAACAAGTTCTCCCTGGGTTTCAAATTCGAGCCGCTCCAGGTAGCTTTCATAAAGAAGATTCAGGATGAGATCATCTTCTACAATGAGAACTTTTTTGTTTTTATTTCCCATGCGGTGCTAAATGATGTTAGGATTCAACAGGTAAAATAGTAATAAGAAATTTCAAATGATTCTAATCGGGTAACTGAATAGCTTGAACGCAATGTGAGCAGCAAGAATATTACAAAGGTCTCCAAACGGTCGAGCTTTGGGAGGATATACAAGCCTTTCCTGTCGTTGCAGGTGTTGTTACCCATCTGTCCATGCTATATTGAGTGCCTCATCCTGCACAAACATACATACAAAAGAGCTAAAATCGGAATCCTGTTTTTTGTTGACTATGTGATCATGCCGGACCCGGCAAACCGGATTAGTTGACTTTTGTAACTGCATTTGTTCCTGAATTAGTTTCCCCGGAGGTTATTTTTATTGCTAACAAGAGGATTCACCCCGGTATTTTCATGTTCATGAATTGGAATGAGCGTGCAGGTACCGTTTCTTTATCCTGGTGCCGGTTTTATGATCATGGGTCGTATAATAAATCCGGGGGGGAGTCTGCAGGAGTATGAATTTTACTGAGATGGATTTATACGAACTTTTGACGAACGGCTGTTTGCAAGTTAGCAATAGTGCAGGGTGTGTAACCTGTAAGGCTATTACTCAAATACGCCATTCTTCTCCGGGTGCTGCGTCTGCAAATAACCTCCGTTACACCACCTTTCACCCGAGGATATTCAGGTGAGGCATGCTGGGGAGAGATAACAACAGGAACCTCATTGTCAACGACCGGGAAACCCGTTCGATCTACCTGCTGAAAAGGAAAGAAAGTGGGAGTGAATGCGGGGATACATGATGAGATGAAACTGCCGGCGCATTATTTACGTGCCATGCCGCCGATATGTGGTATCATCGGAATAAATGGGGAGTAGACGTTGATTTCCCGGGAAATAACCACTGAAAATCCGCTGCTCCGGATCAGGTGCCCGGTATCTCGGCTCGTACGGCAGCCGTCTAAAAACCAGTGCCAGGGCCGGTGAGTCCATTTCTGAACAGCCCGAAGCAAGGGACTCTCTTTGGCAACGACATGTTCCACAAATACGAATAATCCGCCGGGTTTCAAGACCCGAAGAATCTCTGAAATTATGCTTGGGGGGCTATCCACCGTGCATAAAACAAGGGTGGAAACCACAAACGGCAAGCTGCCGGTTTCAAAAGGGAGCTGTTCCGCACTTCCGGTTATAATTGAGAGGTTAACTTTCGCTTCGTATGCCTTCCGATTCAACGTTTTATGCATGTAGGTGTTGGGTTCAACGGCATAGAGCCTGGTACCGGGACGCAGGTAGCGCATGTTGGCCTCGCAGCCGGAACCAATTTCCACCACCGTTTTTGGATGGTTTCGGAAGAGCGGTCGTTTATATTGTTTGTAAAGGTAGTGCATATACCCGTCCAGCAGGGAAAGTACTGCAGCATTGGTTTTGCCGATAAATGTTTGTTCGGCTTCTTTCAATTCGTCTGTTATGTTCATGGTATGTAGTGTTATGGAAATCCCTCCCTGAAATGGGAGGGATTTGCCGTTACCGGGTAAAGGGTTACTGTTTGGGCTGAAGTATGGTTTGAAGTGTCGACCCGGCGACATCGGTCCCCAGCTCCAGTCCGGCGTCACAGGAAAACCGGAAATGGAACCCGCCCAATATGCGGGATTCGGCATTTTCGCTGGCCGCATCGAGATAGCTGTCAAACGATCGACTCGTCTGCATTTCGTCCAGCGTGGTGGTTACGGTCGTGAAAGATACCTGGTCGCCGACCAGCTCCGTCAGGATGGTTCCGGCTGAATTCCCCAGGGCACTGTGGGTGGAGGGGTAGTCCTGGGCCGGCGGGGTGGCCATGGCAGGTTCCCAGTCCAGGTCGGGAATGGTATCGTCATTTCCGTCGGTTTCGGCCCGACGGATGGCTGTTTACGGCCGCCAGAAGTTGAAATACGATTTACCATCCCACCCCGCGATATATGCATCCATTAATCCGACATTCAGCAGGGCATAGATGCGGGCGGTATCCCAAAGAGACTGCTGACCGGCATCGATTGTACGTCGGGCGATCCTGTTCCACCCGATTTCGGAGTATTCGTACCAGAAAGCGACAGTTTCGGTTTCATCGGCACTACGTTCTGCGGATTCCAGAGCACCGATCGATTTTACCAAGTTAAAATCCGCACTATAAATCTCGCTGTCGAGTGCCGGGGGCGCCTCGTTGCGAAACTGATCGTAGCTTTGCAGGGCAAAGGGCTTCAACGTTTCCCATCCTTCCGCATAGAGGAAGTCGAGAGGAGGAACCGTTTGATATACGCCCGGTTCATCCGATTCCGGTACCTGGCTAATCGGATTACCGTGTATGATATCGCCTCCCCGCAGAGACAATATCGCCTCCGCGGCGTCGGCTCCCAGTTCTAAACCTTCCTTTTTGGCCTTGCCGTCGGGAATTTGTGACAGAGTCTGGGTATAGAGACCGGTATAGAGCGAGTCGTAATCCGGGAAGGTTTTTCTCAATACCTGGTACGCCGCACTGGAAAGCGCGGCTTCCGGGTGCGCTTTTTCATTTTTATAGGCAAATGCATACGGTTCATAGCGTGCATCAATGGCATTGATGGCATCATGCATTGCCAGGTGCATCATCGTAATTCCTCGTACGGTGTATAGCGGGTGATCCAGCGGAATGGTTGACTCGTATGCAAGGCGGTTCCACTCTTCGACGAGTTCGCCTGATGCGGATTCGAAGCGGTCATCCGATGTTCCCCTGTCCAGGAAACCGTCGCATGAGCTTATCAGAAAAAAAGCTGAAAGTAAAAGTATAATAATTCGTTGGGATGTCATTGTGATATCTATTGTGGGATTGCGTTGTGGTTTTTTGTTATATACCAAAAGTATTTTAAAAATACCGTTTGGTATTTTAAGTCTACGGGTGATATTTTAAAAGTTTCGATGTTATTGAAAATTTTAGGAAGGCGGTCATGAAAGGAAATTCCAGGGACTACATCATTCGAAAAACGGCACAGCTGTTCAACAAACTGGGGCCCCGCGGAACCTCCCTTACCGACATTACCAGGGAAACGGGTATGACGAAAGGTGCGATTTACGCCAATTTTGAAAACAAGGACGCTCTCGCGGCGGAAGTATTCAATTACAACGTAAATCGACTTTTCGAAAAGGAGAGAGACCTTCTACGGTTGAAGGAGTCTCCCCATGAACAGTTAATGATCTTACTGGATTTCTATCAGCATGCCTTTAAATATAAAGAGTTCGAATACGGGTGCCCGGTTGCCAATATGGCCCCGGAGGCGGACGATACCAGCGAGGTCCTGCTTAAGGCGGTTCGCAATGCGCTTGACAAGGCGACCGGGTATTATCGCCGGCTCATCGAACAGGCGATTGAAGAGCAGGAATACGTCGGCGAAGCGGATCCCGACTTCGCCTTTACCATGACCAGTGTCATTGAGGGAGGGCTGTTAATTGCCAAGGCTTCCGGGCAACAGGAGTATCTTGGCGGAGCCTGCAACATTCTTAGGCAGCAGCTGCTCGACTGGCGAAATGGTGATGATTGAAACAAACCCCCGGCAATTCCCCGGGTAAGAAGACTCAGCGAACGATTGCCATCGCATTTGTTCTTTTCACAACACGCAGAAAGCCAAATACAACCCGGAAATATGACTACCGCGCTCGTCTGGTTTCAGAATGATTTACGTCTCCATGATAATGAAGCCCTTCATCGCGCGGCTTCCTGCCACGAACTGATACCGGTTTATATTATTGATCCCCACTGGTTCGGGGAAACGTCATTCGGGTTTCATAAAACAGGTCCGCACCGCGCCAGATTTCTGCTGGAATCGATCCGTCAACTGCGTGAAAATCTGAAATCGCTGGGCAGTGACCTGGTAATTCGAAGGGGAGGGACTGCGGAGGTACTGAAGGAGATGGTAGTCCGGTACCGGGTGGATACCGTGTTTGCCCACGGCGAGGTAGCCCCGGAAGAGGCGGCAATTGAGCGGCAGGTGGAGCAGGCCCTGCCGGTGAAGGTATCATTTACCCGTGACAACAGTCTTTACCATCCCGAAGATATCCCCTTTGAAACCGGTGGCATCCCGATGGTTTTTACCGATTTCCGCAAGAAACTGGAAGCTGCGAGCACCATACGTCCCTGCCACCCCACACCTGAAAAATTGCCCGGTCACGGGGTAAAAGATACCGGCTCGATACCAGACCCCGGCGAGCTGGTGGAGGCTCCTGCGAATAGGGACCGCCGCGCAGTGCTGCAGTTCCGCGGCGGAGAGGAAGCCGCTCTCGAACGGCTCAGGGAGTATATCTGGGAACGCGACCGGTTAAAAAGCTACAAGTGGACGCGAAACGGGCTGCTGGGGGCCGACTACTCCTCCAAATTTTCACCCTGGCTGGCCAACGGCTGCCTGAGCGCCCGGAGAATTTATCGGGAAGTAAAGCAGTATGAGGAGGAGCGGAAAAGGAATGTTTCGACCTACTGGATGATATTTGAACTGATCTGGCGTGATTTTTTTCGATTTTCGGCCAGGAAATGGGGGAGCGACTATTTCAGGCCCGGGGGCATTCAGCACAGGCGACGATCCTGGAGACGCGACCAAATTTATTTTACCCGCTGGGCCGAGGGAACGACCGGCATTCCGTTTATTGATGCCAACATGCGGGAATTGAACGCCACGGGTTACATGTCAAACCGCGGACGACAAAATGTGGCCAGTTTTCTTTCCCAAAACCTCAACATCGACTGGCGTATGGGAGCAGAGTTTTTTGAATCGGTGCTGATCGACTACGATGTGTACAGCAATTACGGGAACTGGATGTACAATGCCGCCGTCGGCCATGATCCCCGAAATCGCTATTTCAATATTTTGAACCAGGCACGCAAGTACGATAAAAACGGGGAGTATGTCCGACAATGGCTGCCGGAACTGAAGCAGGTTCCCCCGGAATATGTACATGAACCACACCGGATGTCTCCCGACCAGCAGCAGCTGGCGGGGGTAACCGTAGGGGAGGATTATCCGAGGCCGATGATCGACCTGGAAAAATCGTACCGGGATATTAGAAACAGGGACTAAAACGTGGACAACGAAACCGTGCGCATAAGAAGAGCGATCCTAGAGCTGATCGGAGAACGGGGGCAGGAAAAGAGCATTTCTCCCTCTGAAATCGCACCGGCCTGTACCGGCCGCGATCAAGACCGGCGGCACCTGGATGAATACGGTTATACAGGCTACGGCCGAACTGAACCGGCAGTGCCGCTGGAAATATTGCGATACGGCAAGCCGGTATATCCGGCCCCATAATACAGCAGTAGAAAAAGCAGCTGCTGATAATCAAGAAGATGATCGCAACCCAAGTTACAAACGTTCAGCTCTTAAGTTTGGGGACCCCTTAAACAACATTGGCGTTTCATTCGTCCCGGAAGCGGGTGTAGATCGGTTGATTTTCTTTCTAATTCACTAAGTTATTCCTCAGGCAGATCTTTTTACATCTACTACATCGAGCAAATCGCATTCTTTGATTCAAAACAGCGGATAAATCGCTGCGAAATGCTTCGTTTTCCCGACAAAGGCTTGCCACCCTACAACCGTATCGTCTCCTGCGCCATTGCCGGGATGCCTTACTGACGAAACAAATTCCTGGTGAATAGTCTGGGATCACAACGTTACTGACCACTGACCAGTCAACTACACCGAATAGATGAAGACAAACTTCACCCGTTTCTGTAAAAAAATTATTATTAACCTATTGTTTTACATATATTTGCAGCGAAATGAAATTCCGGCATTGAAATGATGAGTTTCGGTGGGAAGGCGTTAATTACCATCTGATGATATGGAAGGTATAAAAAATTAGCAGCCCTCCAATCAAGGATGGGCTGCTAAATATCATCTACAGACGGCTATTACCCCATTTGCACTTCTAACATAATTTGTAACGGGGTACACATCAATAGATAAAAGGCCGTATTTTGATTACGTAATTTTACGTAATCACTATAACTGATTGTTTTACTTCGTGGAAACAAGATTGTTCTCGATGGCAAACCGCACCAGTCCGGCGGTATTTTTGATATCCAGCTTCTGCATCAGGTTGAACCGGTGCGTATCCACGGTGCGGGGACTGATATACAGTTTTTCGGCGATCTCCTGGCTTGTGAGTCCCTCGACAATCAGATTCAAAATCTCATGTTCCCTCTTTGTGATGTTTACATCCAGTTCATCATGTTTATGATTGGTATCATTCCTGTTGATGTAGGAGTCGGTTAACAGCTTTGAGATCGGGTCGCTGAACACCTGCTGGCCCTTCATGACGGAGCGAATGGCGTGCAGCAGCTCGGTCTTTTCGGTGTTTTTCAGCAAGTACCCGTTGATATTGGCTTTCAGCACCTTGTCAAGGATATCTTTGTCAATATGCATCGACAGGATCAGTATTTTCACCTCCTTGTCGATACTGCGAAGCTCAGTTGCGGTTTCAATACCATCTTTTTTGGGCATGCTGATATCGAGAATGCATACGTCCGGTGAATGTTCTTTAAACAGTTCGATGCACTCCTCCCCCGTGGAAGCTTCACCGACGACATTGATATCATCAGCGTTGTTCAGATAACGGGTTACCCCGAACCGTAAAATTTCATGGTCATCGGCGACCAGAACATTGATTGTTTGCATTCAATTTACCCCGCCTGAATTCTTGTGACTAGTCAAATCATTGGATGACTGAACGGACTGATCGAAATTGATCAACAAAAAGTAAATATTTCCCCCGTTTAAGTAAACGCGTATCATAAATCACGCAAATGATTAGGGGATTATAACACATGCACCCTGAATCGTAAAAAATATTACAGCGGGCTGCTGCTTTCTGTTTCCGCTAATCAATTGATAACGAGTCACCTGGCTATAAATTTCATCATTTTCCGAATACCTCACCCATTATCACAATTACAGTTCCCGGTGGTTGCTGGTGATCACAATGGGACCCTGAATAAACATTAGGCGATTGGTTTTCATATTACTTATTTTCAGCCTTTCTAACAGGAAGTAGAGCCTAATTACCATATTTCAGTTTATGAGTTTGAAACGTACGCATACTTGCGGTGAGTTAACCGAGCAGAATGTCGGAGACCGTGTGACCCTTAACGGTTGGGTTTCTGCACGACGTGACCTGGGTGGAGTTATTTTTATTGACCTGAGGGACCGCTACGGTATTACCCAGATCGTATTCAAGGAGGAGAACAAGGAAGCCCATACCGTAGCCGAAGATGTCAGAAGCGAATATGTACTTGGAATAAAGGGCCTGGTGGAAAAACGATCTGAAGAGACGATCAACCCGGACCTGGAAACCGGGACCATAGAGGTGCTAGTGGATGAGATCACCATCTATTCTGAGGCGGAAACGCCCCCTTTTGAGATTAAGGACGATCTCGAAACCGGGGAGGAACTTCGCCTCAAATATCGCTACCTGGATCTGCGCCGCCGGGAAGTGCAACAAAATATGATGCTGCGCTCCAGGGCATCTCATGCCGTGCGTACCTACTTCCACAATCACGATTTTGCCGAAATTGAAACGCCATTCCTGATGAAAAGCACGCCCGAGGGCGCGCGCGACTACCTGGTGCCCAGCCGGGTTAATCCGGGTAAGTTTTTTGCCCTCCCGCAGAGTCCGCAAACCTACAAGCAGCTGCTTATGGTGTCGGGGTACGATCGCTATTTCCAGATCGTCAAGTGTTTTCGGGATGAGGACCTCCGCGCCGACCGGCAGCCCGAATTTACCCAGATCGACCTGGAGATGTCGTTTGTGGATGAGGAGGATGTCATGGAGATGACCGAAGGCATGATGCAATACCTGATGAAAGAGACCGCAGGGGTGGTTATCAATACGCCATTTCCTCGGATGACCTACCGGGAAGCGATCGAAACCTACGGTACTGACAAGCCGGATACCCGGTTCGGACTGGAGTTTGTTGATTTTTCCGAACATGTAGCAGAGTCGGAATTCCGGATATTTTCAAAAACCGTGCAGAGCGGCGGGGCCGTCATCGGGATCAACGTACCCGGGCAGGGTGCGATGGGCCGGGGGGCTCTTGACCGGTTGACCGAACGGGTTCAGAATGAGATCGGTTCCGCCGGCCTGGTATACATCAAGCAGAACCGGGAGGAAGGCACCAAATGCAGCGTTGAAAAGTTCCTGAAAGAGAAGACAATCCAGGAAATGATCGACAAGGCCGGGGCCGGTATGGGCGACCTGATTCTGATCCTCGCGGGCCCGAAGCCCACCGTGTACGAGCAGCTCGGCGAACTGCGGCTGATGATGGGGGAGGAACACAATCTTATTGATGAATCTGAAAACAACCTGCTCTGGGTAACCGACTTCCCGCTGGTAGCCTGGGATAAGGAGACCCAGCGGTATCACGCCCTTCATCACCCGTTTACCGCACCGAGAGACGAGGATATCGATAAGCTGGAAACCGATACCGAACAGGTGAAATCGAGGGCCTACGACCTGGTAATGAACGGGTACGAGATCGGGGGCGGATCAATTCGTATTCACGACCGGGCGCTGCAAAAGCAGATGTTCCAGGTGCTGGGCATGGATGACAAAGAAGCGGAAAAACGGTTCGGCTTTCTGCTCGAGGCCTTCAAATACGGGGCACCTCCACATGGTGGTATTGCCCTCGGAGTGGACCGCATCATTATGCTGCTGGCCAACGGGAACAGCCTCCGCGATGTTATCGCCTTCCCCAAGAACCAGAAGGCCCAAAACCTTATGGATGGCAGTCCCGACTATGTGGACCCGGAACAGCTGGATGAACTTCATATACGTCTGCAGGAAGATATCATCAACCAAAAGTAAGGAAATAACGTGTTGAAAACGCTGGGAATTGACGGTTGCAAGGCAGGATGGATAGCGATCAGCCTGGATGAAGATAATGCCGGGTACTGGCTGCTGGAATCGGACAGTGAACTTGAGAACTATTTCGGGGAATACGATCGTATCTTTATCGATGTACCGATCGGGCTGGAAGATGATCAGTACGTTCGGCAGTGTGACGAGGAGCTGCGTGATGTGCTGGGACCCGATTACCAGGCCAGCGTATTTAATCCCCCGATTCGACCCGCTCTTCATTCACCTACCTACGCCGAGGCATCCATGGAGAGCTATGAGACCACCGGAAAAAAGGTGTCGATCCAGGCGTGGAATATCACCCCGAATATTCGTGCGGTTGACCGACTTCTCCAAGAACATGAAGAGTACCGTGAGAAGGTCTTTGAAAGTCACCCGGAACTGCTTTTCCAGAAACTGAACGGCGGCAGCTCGATCTTGCAAAAAAAACAGACCAAGAAGGGGCTGCGCCACCGGCTGGGATTGCTGAAGGAACAGAGCAGGTTTGCCGATGACTTCTTCCGGGATATCAAGGAGGAGTATCGCCGGAACCAGGTGGAGGAGGATGATATTGTCGATGCCATGGTACTGGCTCTTTTCGCCCGGCGCTCGGTCGACGACGAGATGAAAACATTGCCCGAAGACCCACCGAAGGATGCCACGGGTCTCACCATGGCGATCCACTACGTGTAGCGGATTGCCTTACGCACGGAAAATGTTCCTTCTCCCAAATAACATGCCGTACCCCTTTAAAAAATAGGAGAAAACGTACTCTTTCTATCTTTGAAATAGACGAACGGTTTGCAAAATAAAAGGGATTACCGTTTTCTGCCGCCCGGTTGGTATTGCTGCGAACGGCCCGAGTGCTTCCGCCGGTCCAAACTCAGTTCCACTGTGATGCTGTGTTGCCCTTCCGTTAACAGGTAACCGGGAATGGAGATATCGATTTTTTTCAGATCGGGTATTCTTTTATCGTACACGCGTGGCGGGGGATCCAGGGAGATCACCGAAAGATTTCGTTGATCAGGGGCTTTTATGACCAGCTGCAGAGCTACTCCATCCTGCATGAGCAGGGCACCGTACTCCATGGTTTGCACATCAGCACGGGTTATCATGGACCAGCTTACGGATTCCGTGGAGTCGTTCGGGACGAACCGGTCTTCCACGCGCAGGGTTCCGTCAGCATCCATCTTCATGAAACGGCGTTCCGCCCGGTCCAGAAGCGGATTAAAAATTTCGGTTAAATCTATCGTAACGATTTCCGGTGAACGGTCGGTCTGAAATTCTGAAATCGGCGCAAATCCACGGGCGTTGTGTCGGGCCCCGTTTACCGACAGCGTGCTGTGGAACAGGTTGCTCTTGGTGAGCAGTTGCCAGCGGGGACTGTCCTGGCTTCGGTCCCAGAGCGCCCCGTCCATCACCTGCTCAAGCTGGTTGTAGCTTTGGTTACCCGGGTCCACCGACCAGCGTACGCCCCCAAGTTCAAAAATAAAGGAGCCTGCATCCATGTTGGCGTGATTCACCGAGGCGGAGCCCCCTTTGACACCGAGATAAAAACCGCTGTTTTCATCGCGTTCAGCCCGCATGACGGCCACCGGGTTTTTCCCATCGGCTTTCCAGTAGACCGGAAGTGGTTCTGATTTTGACTCCTCAGCCATCGCATACCATACCAGGTATGCGTGTGAAAGCCGTGCAGGGTCCCGGTGTCGGGAGCGGGCCGACTCGGTAAGTCTCTGCACTTTGGGGCGATCAAGGTACCGGCTATGCCCGGTTTTGTGTGCAAACCAGGCCAGATTTCCGCGTGTACCGAGGTCCAGTGCCCCGTACCCGGCGTCCGCATAGTTAAACGACTGGCCTGACGGGGCCACCACCATCAG
>JAWVZC010000085.1:0-13352 GCA_033722415.1 Balneolaceae bacterium
ACAACAGTCATTATACACCGGACATTACAACTGCATTAGATACATATGGGTCCTGGATCTTGCTCCGGTAATTTCAGCAGGTAGCATTGACTATCATAAGGGCAGCTCTTCGTACGGAAAACAAACTAGTGAATATAACATATGGTAAGATGCAACAGTACTTTTCCCATACAAGGATGTTAACACCGCTGGTACTCGAGTTAATCTTCCTCTCTGGTTCAGTTTGGGCGACTACTCAGCTCCATACAAAACTACAGCCTTTCTAAAATGAATCACTGCAGACTGAAAAACAGATTTCTACCTATGCTAGTATCTGATTTGCTAATTATTTCAAAACACGAAATCCGATTTATTCTATGAAAATTTCAGGTATATACGTTTTCCAGGTCGACCTTCCACTCCATGAAGGCAGTTATAACTGGTCAGAGGAAAAAAGTGTGGATGTATTCGACAGCACCGTAGTACTACTAGAAACAGATGCCGGCATTACCGGTGTGGGCGAAGTGTGCCCGTTGGGACCTGTGTATCTACCCGCATATGCCCGGGGTGTACGCACAGGATTGCAGGAAATTGGCCCTCAGCTTATTGGAGAGGACCCTACACAGCTGCAGAAGATCAATCGTCAGATGGATTACTTGTTAAAGGGCCATCCCTATGTTAAATCGGCGATAGATATGGCTTGCTGGGATATCCTGGGGAAATCATCCAATAAACCTGTCTGTACCCTTCTTGGAGGTCGATACGGTGAAGATGTGCCGCTATACCGAGCAATATCGCAGCGACCGGCAGAAGAAATGGCTGAAAATGTTGCTGGCTACAAGGCTCAAGGCTACAAAAAGTTTCAACTGAAAGTGGGGGGAAATGCGAATGACGATATAGACCGTATCCGGGCTGTTCGCAAGGTGCTTGCCGACGATGACATTCTGGTTGCCGATGCAAACACCGGCTGGCTGAAGCATGATGCTATGCGTATTGTTAAAAATGTGGCAGATGTAGATGTCTATATCGAGCAGCCCTGCACCTCCTACCAGGAATGCTACTCTGTACGGGAACATACGAACCTTCCGTTTATCCTTGATGAAGTTATAGATTCTGTGGATATGATATTGCAAGGAGTACACGACCGTGCCATGGATGTGGTCAATATTAAGATCAGCAAATTCGGTGGGTTGACTCGTGCCAAACAAGCACGAGACCTTTGTGTATCTCTGGGTATAGCGATGACCCTTGAGGACAGCTGGGGAGGCGATATTATTACCTCAGCCATAGCCCATCTTGCCCATAGTACTCCTGCGGAATTTATTTTTAGCGCTACCGATTTCAACAGCTATGTTACCAAGTCAATTGCCGACGGTGCCCCACAGCGTGTAGACGGCCGCATGGCTGCCTCAACAGAACCGGGCCTAGGTGTGGAAGCCCGCATGGACGCCCTGGGGGATCCGGTTTGGAGTTGCTAGCCTTTCACTTAGCAACATCCACCGGTTAGGAGCCGCCGTTATACGGTTTCCTTAAAGCGGTTTCCCTTGTACAGGCCTTTGCAACACCCATGTTTTGACCTACCCAAACCCCTCCTGGAAACAAAATGACGAGGTATTTCAAAGGCCTTTGATAGAACAAGAAATGCTGCATATCTCTACCCTGCTATATCAGGTTCATAAACGCATTTAAATACTTTGGGCAGAGTTTACACACAGGCAGGCGAAGGATCACCCATACTCCGCACCATGAACAGGCGCTAAATATCTTTCCTGAACATGACTGTTCGAGGTTCGATAACCGAGTCCAAAGAGATGAAATTGCAAAGTGCGTCGTAGTTTAAACTGCAGCTTTGGGGCTGGGGCCCATATCTTTTACTTTCCCAGCCAATTGGGGAAAGTTATTTGTAAAGGGCCACTGAATCCGTTGTGAGGTCCCTCTCCTAAATGATCATGGGTCTGTGCCTACCTTCCTTGTGATATTGGACAGGTGTGGATCTTCAACCGTTAAATGTACATCTATTGTTCACAAGAAGAAGGTTGGGGAGGTCAAATCCACCACGTTCGAAAGTTTTTTCAATTTCCTGAAAGCGTAAATCGGTAGTTTCCCGCACCTGCGTTTATTACAATGGCATCCTGTTCTATCCGAACTGTCTCGATTCCGCGTATATCCACAGACATGGTGTTACCGGCATCCACGAACGTTTTTCCTCCCTCAACAACGGTTGGACGTTGTTTGTCAAGCTTTGGAATGTGTATCTCCCCGGATGTATTTGCCGGAAGAGTTACATCCAGGTGAAAGGAATCTTGTTCCCGCTTCCACTGGCTCTTGATTGTTCCCCGTATGGAATCGTAACTCCCGTTGGCCCATTCCAGATCCTCCGGTACCATCGGTCGTATTACCACTCGTTTGAAACCGGCTGACCCGGGGTGGGGATTGATGCCCGCCAGTGATCGGTAAAACCATTCACTGACCGAGCCAAACATCGGATGGTTGTGAGAATATACCTGGTCTCCACCCGCCCAGTGTTCCCAGAGTGTTGTTGCCCCGTTTTCCAGCATATATCCCCATCCCGGAAATGTCTTTTGATTTGCCATGGTATACGCAACATCAATTCGGTTATGTTCACGCAGCACGTCAAAGATCATTTTGGTCCCGAATATGCCCGCCGCAATATGGCCTTCGTGTTTTTCCATTATCTGGTCTACCAGTACATCCACCGCCTTCTGCTCTTCTTCCGGTGGTACCAAGTCATAAAAGAGGGCGAACGCCTGGGCCGTCTGGGTGGCCGGACCAAACCGGCCGGTACCTTTTTCAAGAAATGTTTCAATGAAAACCGATTTAATCTCTTCAGCCAGTTCTGCATATCTCTTGTGATCATTGTCTTTGCCTAAAATCCTGGCGAATTCACTAAGCAAGCGGGCGTGATCGTAGTAAAATGCCGTGCTGGTGAGTTTGACCGGCTTCTCTTCCAGGGCCTCATGGTCGCTGATCCCCCGGTCAATGATATGATTGGTTGCATTGGAACGCAGGAATTCAACGAGCTTGCGGGTATGGGGGTACTGTTCGCGAATAATACTCGTATCCGCATAAAATTGGTATAGCTTCATTTGCGTAAAGGGATGTGCATATTGCCATCCAATGGGCCCCGACCCTTGTCCAAACCCTTGCGCCTGTATGCCGTTATAGGGAGCCGTTTCCGGCATACCGCCATTGGGACGTACATCCCTGCTGAAATCGCGGACGGTCTTGGTGTAGAAATTCCCCATATTATAGTTGTACAGGAACGCCTCGGCAGCGGTGACGATATCTCCCCCGTACCCGAATTTTTCACGATGCGGGCAGTCGGACTGAATGCTGAATACATTGCTTAAAAACGTCCGTTCGGTCACCTCCTGCAGTTCATTAAACATCGAGTTTGAACTGGCAAAGCGACCATTTTTTTCGAGATCAGCATTCAGGCGTAATCCTTCGATATCCTTCTTCTGCAGCTCTCCGGGATATCCCTTTACCTCCACGTACCGGAATCCATGAAAGGTGAAATGGTGGCGAAACTCCTCCTCACCCTCTCCATCTAAAATAAACGTATCTTGCTGCCAGGCAGTTGCCGGTGCACCCGGTCCCCCGTCGGCATTATATATCTCTTTAATCTGGCCCGCCACTGCCGTTAATCCGTTCAGTGAGCCATCGGGATAGAGCAACTCCCCATACCGCATGTTAATCTCCGTCCCCTCCGGCCCCTCAGCCCGCAGTCGGATCCAGCCAGCAAAATTTTGCCCCATATCCACGATATATACGCCCGACTCAGGTTCGGTAATCGCCACGGGTTCAATAGTCTTGGTTATTTTCACCGGGGCCTGAATCTGGGCCATCAACTCCCCTCCCGGAGGAGACGCTAACTTGGCCATTCCCCAGCCCGAGTCATCAAACTCCGGGGTATCCCATCCAGGTAGTTCCTTTCGTGCGTCGTAAAATTCACCCAGAAACACGTCGTTTTTGAGGATCGGGCCCTCTCCAACCCTCCAGTCTTCATCGGTTATAACGGTTTGTTGCGATCCGTCCCGGTAATAAATTTGCAATTGTGCAATCAGTTTTGGCCTGCCGATGGTAAGATATTCACGCAAGTTAAATTTACTGAATAGCTTCAGTGGCAACGGATTGTACCACCCGTTGCCTAGCATGACACTCAGGACATTTTCCTCGTCGTTCAAAAGGTCTTTCACATCGTATACGCTGTATTGCACGGTTTTCCCGTAGTTTGTCCAACCGGGCTCCAATACCCGGTCCCCAATTTTTGAACCGTTCAGGCTGGCCTCGTAATATCCCAGTCCACTGATATAGAGACGGGCGGTTTCGACCTCTTTTTCTAAGGCAAACGCTTTTCGGAAAAGTGCGACCGGTTCATTATTGTAAAAGTCTTCAGGGTTATCCGGGGCGGGTTTTCCGTTGTAGATCCAGCTTCCCTTCCAATCCGATTGCCGCAGTAACCCTGTCTCCCACCATCCGATCTCACTGTATGGGCTTACGTTACCGTGCTCGTCCCAGGTACGAACCTTCCAATAATATCGCTGCCCCGATTTCAGTGAGTCACCCCGGTATGTAACCTGTATATTCTGACCAGAGTTGACTTTTCCACTGTTCCAGATATCACCATTATTTTGCTCTAGTTCTTTTTCCTTGGTTGCCACCAATACCTGCCATGCACTTTGTTCAGCCCCCCGGCTGGTATCGTTGACAACCCAAGAAAAACGTGGAGCCGATTTGTCGATACCAATGGGATCGGTTTTATATTCAACTCTGAGATTGAAGGGGGCATTCGGTCTCTCTTGAATACCTGAACAAGAGTAGTGAGACACCATCAGGCCAAAGAGAATTACCCAAACGGAGCCTTCAACGAATATTGTTTTTACAGTGTCCGGTTTCATTCACTCTTTCCTCGTTTTCATGTTAATTTCCTAACTTGTAAGTGGATTTAATAAGAGTAATACAAGCTACGGTCATTAATATTTTCCTGCCAAACTTCTGAATCTGTCCCATTCAAAATCCCGGTATGAGTATTATTTGATCGTCTGATATTTCCGGCAGACCCTTCCCGGAATGGGTCATCATCAGCATCTTTCTGTTATATAAGTTATGGCATAGTGGTGGCCGCTTCTCACATATCCGGTATTACAGGCTGACCATCATATCGAGCTAACTGAACAGGGGCACATCATATTCATTGACGAAATGCAACCTACACACACTTTCATGAATTATACTGCATTTATGTAATTCCACACTATTTCTTAATCGTCAGATGATTAGCCATTCTTTTTTAACCAGTCAAGCACACGGGGATTGAAGTCCTCGATGTTCTCCCAGTGGAAGGCGTGCCCGGAGTCCGGGTACAGGTGCAAAGTGCTGTTGGGCAGGGCCGCGGCGACCTCACGGGCCATCCAGGTGGGGGTAAAGGTGTCTTCTTCTCCACCGATCACCAGGCAGGGCTGTGTAATCTTGGGCAGCTCATCCAGCACATTATGGGTAATGCAGGCCTCGGCCTGCCCTTCGAGACCATGGAGGGGCTGCGGCCGTGGGTCCAGTGCGGCCTCTTGCTGGCCTTCCAGCAGTCCCTCATACTCCTCGTCATCATCCCAGGTGGTTTTATCAAAAATCAATAACTGTATAAACTGTTGAAAGTCCTCCGGTCGCAGGTGCGCTTTGGCCTGCACCATGTGCCGAAAGATCGCCTCGGCTTTGCGGTCGCAGCGGGCCCACGGGCACATCTGCACGATGCAGCTCACCTTTTCGGGATGGCGCAGGGCCAGCTGCTGGGCGATCGGACTGCCCATGGAGACGCCCACCACAGGTGCTCTCGAAATTTCGAGGGCATCCATCAGTCCCGCGTAGTCGTCGGCCATCTGCCCCATCGTGTAGGGGCCCTCCGGCTTGTCGGAGCGGCCCACACCCCGGTTGTCTACCTGAATGCAGCGGAATTCTTGTTCCCAGAAGCTGGCATGATCTTCCCATACCTCCCCGGGGGCGGTGATCCCCATGATGAGTATCAGCGGGTCTCCACTTCCGCGTTCCTCATAGTATAATTGGATACCGTTTGACTCGACGTATGGCATCGTTGTACCTCTTTTTGTTGTGTGTTACTGTAGTGCCGGCAAAAGGTCGTTTCTGATCCATTGCCCGTCATGAAGGGTCACTTCGTCCGGATGATCTACCGCTCTTGGAGCTTCGTCTTCGCAGATAATCCACCCGTCAAAACCGATATTGACCAGCCACCGGGTGATCGACACGAAATCGACCTTCCCTTCACCCATCAGTGCAAACTGGTGCTGCCCGGCCCAGTCTTTGTAGTGGACCAGATTGATCAGCGATTCGTACTGCTTCATCTTGGCGAGCGGGTCCATTCCGCCGTTTATGATATGGCCAACGTCCGGGGTCCAGCCAATCACTTCCGGATCCAGGTTCGGCAGTATCGCATCATAATCCTCTTCGGTACGCGTAATCGAAGAGGACGGAGAATTGGGATGGAAGGTGGATTCAACCCCCTGCTCAGCAGCCCGACGCGCCACCCTGTTCAGATTGGCCACCAGGTTTTTACGGCGCTGTTCAACATCATGGCGGCCAGCCGGCTCGTGCACCAGGCACAGCAGCGCACCCGGGAATTGTGAAGTCAGGGCAATAATCTCGTCAGCTTTCCGGCGCTCTTCATCAGTTTCTTCCGGGTTGTTCCAGGGCAAGGTCAAAGCGATGGCCGCAAGCTCTATGCCGTGTTCATCAAGCTTGGCCTGCAGCTTATCGGGATCGGCCAGATCTCCCATCCAGTAGGCGATCGGCTCAATACTATCAAACCCCGCCCGGGCCGTCACTTCGATCATATGGCCCAGTTCCCCTTCGTGTGCCTCGCCGTTTCCATCCATGAACCACGTGTATACTTCCGCTCCAAATCGAAATGGTAGATCTGTCATAATTGAAATGTTCTGTGTTATTTAAAAATTAGCATGATGTTAAAATTTATTGGGTGTATCTGCTTCTCGTCTGACCGGTATACATCCCAAAGGCGGTAATTCATTTAAAAGTCCTTAGTTACATCCCCGACGAACTTTCATCAAATTGTATCGGAACACCCGTCGTATCCTGGTACTGAATTCGCAATTCCTGTAATTGTTGCTTCAACCCGCGAGTGAGCTGGGCATATTCCGGCTGTCCATATAGGTTGTTGCGCTCCATTGGATCCTCCTGCAGGTCGTACAGTTCCCATACGTCGATGTCATCATAAAAATGGATCAGCTTGTAACGCTGGGTGCGGATTCCGTAATGCTTTTTAACCATGTGCTCGTTGGGGAACTCATAATAGTGGTAGTAGAGAGCATCGCGCCACTGATCGTGTTCGTTTTGGACCACCGGCAGCAGTGATTTGCCCTGCATGTCGGCCGGTACTTCAACGCCGGCCAAGTCCAACAGCGTCGGTGCCCAGTCAATGTTTTGCACTAATTCATCCACCTCATTCCGGGTTTCAATTCCCGCCGGGAACTTCATTAGCAGCGGGGTGCGCATCGATTGCTCATACATAAAGCGCTTGTCAAACCAGCCGTGTTCGCCCATGTAAAATCCCTGGTCTGAGGTGTATACCACAAGGGTATTTTCATACAATCCTTCCGCCTTCAGGTAGTTCAGCAGGCGCCCTACATTATTATCAAGAGCCCTGATTGTGGCCAGGTAATCCTTCATGTAGCGGTGATATTTCCAGATCGCCCGTTCTCGGTCGCTCATGGCATCCCACCTCTGCTTGAATTCCCGGATAATCGGATCGTAATGGGCATCCCAGGCTGCCTTTTGTTCATCGTCGAGACGGACATACCGGTCGTTGGCATACATATCACGATACTTGGTCTGAATCTCTCCTTCCTCATCCAGCATTTTCAGGTCATAAACCAAATCCATATCATCGGCGGCAATACTCATCCTTGCCTCGGCCGCGGGTATACGCATCGGAATACGCTGTGGCTGTTCACCCATCTCTGTTTTTAGGTACTGTTTGCCGGTAAAATCGTCAAAAAAGGTATCCGGAATCGGAATTTCGGCGTTCTGAAAGGCGCCCAGAGTGGAAGTGTCTGGCATCCAAATGCGGTGGGACGCCTTGTGATGGACCTGCAATGCAAAAGGGGTATCCAAATTTCGGTTTTCCAGCCACTGGATACTTTTATCCGTAATCACATCGGTCACATAGCCGTGCGACCGCGTCGTATCGCCGTTGGTGATAAAATCGGAGTTGTAGTAATCGCCCTGCCCGATCAGGCGGTCGTAGTAGTCATAGCCGGTGGGCACACTTCGCAGGTGCCATTTGCCGACCAACGCCGTCTGGTATCCCGCTTGCTGCAACAACTTGGGAAAGGTTTGCTGGCTGCCGTCAAATGCCAGGCGATTATCGATCTGCCCATTCATGTGAGAATGTTTGCCGGTCAGCAGTGTAGCGCGACTGGGCGCGCAGATGGAGTTGCCCACAAAACTGTTGACAAACTTGATTCCGTCCCCGGCAATACGATCCAGGTTGGGCGTATTGATAAAGCGATCGTCATATGCACTCAGAGTCTGGTAGGAGTGATCGTCGGTCATAACGAAGACGATATTGGGTTTCCCTGAGTAATCCTCCGATTGAGAACGGTTGCAGGAGGTGTAAAAAACTACGAGCATCAGCAATATAACAGAAGTACCCCAACTGCGAAAATAGGAGTGAATCATATGAAATCCGGAATTTTTGGGTAGATCATTACAATGTAATATAACTTTATGTTTTGCTGCTTTTAAAAACTCACCGGCCCGGCACCTTATGGATGGTCAGGTAGATCGTATCACGGTACTGTCTGCCGTCTTCCGATTCAAGCACCAGCTGGATACGCATCTGGTCGACTGGCTGCAGGTTTTCCTCCGAAATCCGGAGCAATAGGGTCTTGGCATCCCCGGACAACTCAACCCCCTGCACCGCCACATCATCCTTGCCGATTTGGTCCGGATTTTTGACTGACCAGTCTTCCGAGCCGTACCGCTCTTTCCAGCGGTAGTTCCACTGTTTGACCGTATAGTTTTCAGTGTGGCCAGCCACCTCGGCGTTCAGCCGCTGATTAAACGTAAGCGCAATACCGTTTGACCGTACCTTGACCGCATCCATGACAAACCCTTCTCCCCCGGTGTAGCGGATCCGGTCGAACGAACCGTATTGCCGGGCAAACGCATCATCCCAGCCCGTCAGCCCCGCCAGGTAGTACTGCCCGTCGGCGGGATTGACGGCCGCCCGCTGGGTGCCGCTGTCAAACTGGAACGGCAAGGCCGAGACGGCTGCCTGCGTGGTACCATCCACCTGGTCCATCAGCACCTGGTACGCCCATCCTTTGCCAAAGCTGGTCCAAATTAAGCGATCTCCCAGCGGGCCCCATTCTTTAGGAGTCCAAGCCCCGTTGCCAGGGGAGTTGTCGAACGCCTGGGGCATCCAGACAATAGGTTTGTCAAAGTCAAGCGGCAGGACGGCCCCGTTTTCGGGATATTTGGCAAGGTCCGGGCGCATCTGATACTCCTTGGGGCCCGGATGGGTTGCTCCCCGGTTGATGGTCGGAATATACCCGTAAAAGCCGCCCTCCTCAACCAGACTAATCTTGTTGGCCGGCATCCAGTTGCCCTGGTTGTCGCTGACAAAGAGGCGGTCCTGCGGGTCCACAGTCACCCCATTGGGGGCCCGAAACCCGATCGCCACCGACTCCTGTTTTTTCCCGTCGGGCGTCACGCGGATCAGGTTGCCGGGTTCGTCGTTGTTGGTATACTGTCCTGCCTTGGCATACAGGAAGTTGCCCCGGCTGTCGGTTTCCAGGGAGAAGTTATATGCCTGCACCGGCACATCCGAGACATCGGTGTCCGCAAAGAAGGATTCGTAGAAATCGGTCTCCCCATCCCCGTTAAGGTCGTTCAGTCGCATCAGGCGATCGCGGCAGATCACAAATATCTGACCGTCTTTGACCTTCACCCCAAACGGGTCGTATAGCCCGGTGGCGATACGCTGCCACCTGATTTCATCGAGGTCCTCATCAATTCCTTCCGCCAGCCACACATCCCCGGCGTAGGTACTGACCACCGCCCGACCGTCGGGGAAAAAGTCGAACCCGGATGGGCGAATCCAGCTGCCCCAGGGGTTGTCGAACGGCAGGGTAATCCGGTCTACCGTGTAGGGGTACCCTTCAGGAATGGTAACCAGGTGCTCGGGGGCCTCCTGGTCAGATTTTCCGTAGTGAACGGGGTCATAGTGGGGACGCCCCGCATTGAGCTGTCCCTGTGTGACCACGGTCTTGTTCCAGATGCGCTCGCCCCCGTTGGTATAGGAGGCAGGATCCGGGATTGGCCTGCTTTTCACATCCGAGAGATAGCCTGCAAATGCCAGGTATTGGGCCTGTCCCTGCCCGCTGAAGCGGTGGATGCGAATGGTTTGCACGGTCTCGGAAGGCGAAATATACAAGGCCGTTTGATTTCGCTGATCGATCATCCAGCGCATGCCGTCGGTATCTCCCTGCACGCCGGCGGCAAAGAAATTGTCAACAGCCCCCCCTTCACCCGGAGCGGTTACCACAAGGCTCTGGTGCGGGCTGTCCCAGTTCTGCTCGGCAAGTCCTTCGGTGGCATTGGGATTGTCCAGGGCAAACACGCCTTTTTTTACCATCTCTGTTTCCCGGTCGCCTAGTCCGCCGAGAATAATCTTGCGCCAGGAATCGCCCGGGGCAATGGTCATGGTATGCTGGATAACCGGTACGCCGTCAAGCATATCAGCTGATGGGGTCTCCAGCACATTGCGTCCCATAATTGCGTAGGATAATACGGTTTTGTCACCGTGCTGGTAGTGACCGTTATACTGCAGCCATTCCTCGGGGTACGGGCTGCGATCGGATACGAGATTATTAAGCTGCCCGTAACGGTCCTGGTAGCTCCAGTGCATCCGCTCCATACCGTCCAGCTCCTGCCCGTCTATCATCGGTTCGCCCTCACCGCGGTAAAGCTGGTACTTGGTCTCGCTCAGATCCAGGCTCCCCTGCCAGGCTGCCACCGTCGACATGCGCTGGGGATTATATCCCATAAAAATTCCATCGCCCAGCTCTACCAGAAGGGCGGCGTTGGCACGGTCGTTCAATGAGGAATAGATGGCGTTGCCGTAATCACCAAGATGCTCTGTAAAATAAAGCTGCCCGTACTCCTGGGATCCCGAAAGGGCCTCCGCTTTTATTAGCTCGTCCAGCTGCTGGTCCGACATCGAGGGCTCCGGCAGACCCTCCAGGTATTCCTCTGTGATCTCAAAATAGGCCTGCGGATTTTCCTCTTTCACCAGTTCCTCGCGGATATACTGTACCACTGCATACGCATCTTCGGGAGATAGCCAGCGCTGGGCGCCCATCTGACCGGCCCCTTCGACGGTTGTTTTCCAGATACTGTAGGGATCTGCCCCATATTTAAACTCATCACTGTTGAACGAGCGGGCGGTCGGCAGGTTGGAGCTTCCGTCGGCGCCGTGACAGGCCGCGCATACCTGCTCATACAGCTGCTGGCCCCGCTGCAGGGTCTGTTCGTCGAGGCTTCTGATCACTTCGGCATGGTCGATGACCACTCCCGTAGCCTCTGTGACGCGAGTCCCTTTCATGGGTACCCTGTTATTTCGAACCACCATCGCCCCTTTTAGCTGCCCCCCCGATATCCCGGCCTCTACCCTAATTGTATCGTATAGCCGCTCTACTTCGAAACTGATCTGCCCCTCACGGTAGACGATGTTCTGCAGTTTGCGCGTGACGGAACTGCTGGCCATATCAAATAAACCGACATAGGAACCAGGCTCTCCCGAAATATTGAATGTTCCGCTGTCTGTTTTATCTCCATAATCTATAGTAAATTCCCACCTGCCGGTAATCTCTGTTGTAGGCTGGGCTTGGAGTTCCAGGGGATACATCAAACCCAGTAATAACTGCAAAAAAATCACTTTTTTAATCAGTTCCATAGAAAATATATCGTAAATAATGAGTACCACTGGGAACATGTTATTTCAACACAAGTTATGTTTTGCAATTGAACGGGATTAGCTATGGTATGGTAACCCTGCAGATTTTGATTCATAGAAGACTGGTTTAATCTTGTACTCAGAATTTTCACAATCACAATGGGATAATTCGATACAGGGGAAGCCGAATAAATTCTTTTCAAATAATCAAATGAACTGACCAATGATCTATTTCGCTCAATCGGATCAGGTCACACCGTTTTATTGCATCTGTTAAGTTTTTCCATGTATCGTTCCGAGTAAAATTTACTCAATGATAACCCTTAAATCTGTTTTCGGCACACGCGAATTTAAATGATATTGAGCTCATATTTAGCTGTTAATAGGGATGGAGGGCAGGTATGGGAAAATCCCGCCCTCCTGTTTACCTAGCGCTAGTACTAGGGAAATCAACGATAATCGCAAAAAATATCCTCCCTTTCTACTGCATGCTTTGCTTTCCCGATATCCTCGTTCTTTGCCAGCCAGGGTGTTTTACAATGGATGAATTTTCCCGGTGTACAATGTCTACCAAAGCCTAACTGAAACGATTAAGAGCAATAAAAAGCAGATTGAAAACAAAAACTAATACAATATTCTTTTAAAGTTGCATATTGAAATTGCTACAAAAAGTGGTCAGTGGGTTAAGCAAGATCATGCAGCCTCTAGCATTTCGGCTGGTGTTCGGTATTCAAGCGTAGATAATGCACGGATAAATCCCTAACTCGTCGGCCAGCTAGCGGATATTATCACGCCGGTAACTTTGTTGGATTACGTCTGGTTTATACTCTTTACTGTAGGTTCTTCTTTTATTCAAATATAGTTCTTAGTCATATAATGCAGCCGACAATCTTTGGCTTAACTGGGTGTCCACCCAAATGTAGAAAGTTCAATAATTACCAAGTATCAAGAGCTTTATTATTTGGGATTCAGTTGGTGTCAGTCCCACTATTTTAGGACCACTTAAAATTACATGGATTAGTTTTAAAAATGTGGTTAAAAATCTGGGAGTATTCGATAAATGAGTACTATAAACTCAAGCAAAAACTTTTAAAATTATATTTTCATGTTTTTGACAGACCTATTACAAATACTAAAGTCGGAACTTGAAGTCATTGGGAGGCGAGGCTCTCCAAACTCGGTCCATATTATTGAAACTGCTCCAGCAACGTTTTAAATAAATTGGTTTATAACATATGTAAAGATTTTGCCATCAACTTCCATTTAGTGGCATTTTTTTTAGAATAGCTTAGATTCAATAGCAAAAAGTTAATCTTATGAATAACATTAAATACAGTCTTAGTTCAGTTGGATATGTTATACT
>JAWVZC010000086.1:0-13336 GCA_033722415.1 Balneolaceae bacterium
AGTGGCATCAGGCGCAGATACACCCGCTTGTAGAACGGATGATCGGACGGATCCACGGTTTCCGGGTAGGAGATAAAAACTACCTGTTTACCGTCGGGTGAGATATGGGGAAACCAGTTATTGAGACGGTCGTTCGTCAGCTGTTCCTGCCCGCTGCCGTCCGGTTTCATGCGCCAGATCTCCATGCTGCCGCTGCGCGTGGAGTTGAAATAGATATACTGCCCGTCAGGGGTGTATTCGGGACCGTCGTCCAGCCCGGGCGCGGTGGTCAGGCGGATCTCTTCCCCTCCCTTTGCCGGAATTTTATAGATATCATATTCGCCGTCTCTCCGGGCGGTGTAGACCATGAATCGGTTGTCGGGCGACCAGCCGTGGAGGTAGGAGGGGCCGTGTTCTGTAACCCGCTGCGGAATCCCCCCATCAGCCGGCATCCGGTAGATCAGGGACTCCCCGTCCGGGTGCTCGGTGTGGTCACTGATGCCGAGTATGGTGCCGTCGAAAGTGAGCACGTGGTCGTTGTTATTGTTGATGGCAAAATCGGTATCCAGGATTTCGGGTCGATTTGTTTCGAGATTGAAGTGGTAAAGCAGGCCGTTATGGTTGTAGATCAGCTTGTTGCCCTCCGGTGTCCAGTTGGGGGCCTGCAGCGATTCATCGATCTGGTAGATAATGTTGCGGTGGCCGGTTTCGACCTCCAGAATTTCCAGGTTGCTGCCGAGGTAGTCCTCGTAGGGCACGAGGGTCTCCGGTGCCGGCTTTACGATACGGACGTTTCGAAAGCGCGCTTTCCGGGCCACCTCCGGGTTGTCGGAGTTGGCAAATAAACCCGCGTACACCTTGCTGGGGAGGGCTATATTATTGATTTGCGCGGTTGTAAATTCCTCTCCAAAACGTGCCACGGACACAGTAACGGTATTGCCGTTCCGCTCGAGCTGGATTACATTGGGACCGGCAACCGGCAGTTCCACTTTTTCGGTTTTCCCGCTACTGGTGCGGTACTGAAGGGTGGTTGTGCCATCCGCGGAGACCGCGGTGAAAGCCCGTGATGAAGATGGGGCCAGTTCCGAACGGATCATCCAGCCCAGGGTGCCTTCCGTGCTCGTCTCCCCGGAAAATTGAGCGCGCGCCCTAAGTATGAAATCTCCCTCCAGCTCGCGGTACAGGTAGTGAAACTGGTCACCGGCTATATTACCGAGGCCTTCCAGGGTGTACCGCTGCTGCTCCGGGTCATACTGTGCTGTTCCGGGCAACCGCTGTTCCCCCACCCCGGTGTGGTTCTCAAAAATACCCAGTCCGGTTTCATTTGGCTGGGCCTGTAACTGGAACTGGATCGTCAGTACTATCGCGAAACATACGATCCCAACCGGTAACCTTGATCGTTTAGTAAAGAGATGTCTCATCCAGTTTTCCAATTAATTATTTTCTTGCTGACATGTTGATGGTGTTCACTGTCTGTCCCATCCCTGCGTTAAGTTAAAACATTAGATACGAACTGCAAGAGCGTTGTTACCGGCTGCAGAACTTATTACAAAACGTCTCGCACAGCCAGCCCGTATGTCTAACAATCACTAACCCTTACTTCAAGTTATGCCGTGGTTCGCAAAACGCTAAACTACGTAACCAATGATACACAATGGACGATTTTTCAGGTAATATGCTGTTGAAGGAAGGAAGAGACTTCTCGGCCTCGCGGTGAGAATAGCGGGCTTGAAATAACGTCGTTGGTTATATTTTTGGCGAACATACCAATTTTGGCGTGATCTCTCCCGACGGCACAGGATTGATGGTGGAAATCACTCAATGTAAAGAGATACGTTTCGGTCCCGATTTCCAGATCGCCTTATGTACTCCCGATAGCGTTCGGGATTGGTAAGAAATAGATGCAAACGAGAGCATTGCTATTTTCCGCGGGCTATTTCGACCAGCCGGCGGACTTTTCCCCTGGAGGTGTGTCCATCGGTTCGCACCCCGCTGTATGCATGGATGGAACAGGTACCCGGGGTTTCGTCTAATTGCTCCAGCAACCTGCCACAATTACCGGGGGTGATCCCTCCACTGAGGACAATCTCAATCCTGCTCCCGGCCTGTGCAATGGCTGTCTTGATCGTCCCGATCCCGTCGTGCGCCCCACCCTGTTTGCCCCAGGAGACGCCGGCGGTCAATATCCGGTCGACGCCGCACTCGATCACACATTTCAGGGCGTTACTACGGTTGGTAGTGGCATCAAACGCCCGGTGAAAGGTGGTTTTCAACGATTGGTTCCGGGCATGGGTCACCAGTTTGCGGAGCGAAGTTTCATCTACTGATCCATCCCGGGTTAACGCGGCCAGCACCACGCCGTCGGCACCGGAATCGGCGGCCATGGTGATCTGTTCCCTCATCTGATCGATTTCATCGTTATCATAGCAAAAATCACCGCCGCGGGGGCGAATCATGACCAGCAGGCCCGGCCGATCGGGAAAAGTGTTCCGGGCCTCTACAATCCGGTTTAGGGAGGGTGTGAGTCCCTCCAGGTGCATTGCACTGCAGAGTTCAATGCGGTCGGCCCCGCCCCGGTATGCGGCCCCAACCGATATGCGCAGGTTCTCCGGGTCGTCACTGTTTATGCAGATTTCCACCTCCATACCGGTACGGTACTCCTATGGTTACTTCAGCTGATTCCGGCGTTTTTGCAGTTCCTTCCAGGTGGCAAGGATGATCTGTTCCCGTTCGAAGTACGATGCCAGCCCGGGGCTGGTCATTGCCAGAAGGTCGGCCTTGCGCAGGGGACCGGAATCGGAGATGCTGGAAAATGTCTCAGAGGGATCGGTGCAGTGGGTAATGACCATCGTTATACCGGGTTGAAGCTCATCGAAAGAGTCGATGTATTTTTGCGTCCAGTACTGCTGCAATACGGGATCGTCTCCGGCCATTTCGGGCGGTACCTTCCAGCCGTAACTGAAGTTGTGGAGGTCGTCAAGCACCGGCAGTCCCGCTTCCCAGAGCTGCTGTCCCGCTTTTTGCAGCTGCTTCTGTTCATGCCCCGAGATCTCCGACTCCCGGCTGATCAGGGTATTGTGTCCCCCCGGCAGCATGATGGGAATCCCATACTCTATTCCCAGTGTAACATAGATCCTGGTGAATTCGGGCGTGGCGAACATCGTGCCCATGTGGGTATCCATGTGGGTGGGATCAATGCCCATGTTTCGTGCCAGCTCGATCTGGGCGCGGATCTCTTTTTCCACGTCATTGAGATCGGCGTGCTGCACCACCTCATCCACCGATGCGTGGAACGCCCCCCGTTCATCCACCAGACTGGGACAAGCTGTGCTGGTGATGGGTCCCCAGCGGTAGGTTTCCCACTCGGAAGTGAGCGTCAGGTGCAGTCCGGCATCCAGGCCGGGATGACGACGGTAATAGTGGGCAAATTCCGGGACCCAGGAACAGGGCATCATAATACTGAGTGAATTGGCCACGCCCTCCTCCAGGGCTTTGATGGCCCCGCGGTTTGAATCGTGCGACATTCCCACATCATCGATGTGGAGAATCACTACTTTGGTGCCTTCGGGATAGCCGAGCTTTTCGGCGTAGGTAGTCGACTGGGCGGGCGCGGAATATCCCGCGGCCAACACCAGCAGCGCAGTTGCAAAGCTTTGTGCGACAAGGGGATAACCTGGACTTAGCTTCATCTGTTTGGAAGTTTTTAAATTTCGAGCATGCAAAAAGGACAACACCGGTTACCGGTGCCCGGTCAACCTTGATTATTCGGGGATTCCGGAACCCGGACAACGGGGTTGTTTCGCACGTTCATTAGGTGATCGGTCTGATTTATTGTGCAGTTTCGTGGTACGCCCACATCGTTCCCCGGTAGCAATTATACCCCGGCCTCTTCGATTACCGACAGTGTTTTCCGGAGACCGGTTTCCGCCACCTGCTGCAGGTCCTGTTTCCAGTAGTTCGGGTTGTAGAGTTCGAGGGAAACGCATCCCTTGTAACCGGTCTTGTTCAGGTCTTTGATGATGTCGGGAAGAGGCAGTACACCGTCACCGGGATACACGCGGTGTTTGTCCTCCATCTTGTCGGGGGGCGGCGATTCCGGGGCATCCGCAAACTGGAAGATCGCAATGGAGCTGCCGTCGAGCATTTGCAGCCCGTGGAAACCACCCCCGCTGATATACATGTGAAAGGTATCCGGGATGATCATCGCTTCGGGGTGATCGGCATTCATGGCTACGGCGGTTGCCTCCCCCAGCGTTTTGAGGGGGAAAAATTTAACAAACACAATGGCGGGCTTCAGGCCATACTCCTGCCGGCCGATCTCGATGATGTCGCGGTAGCGGTCGGCCACCCACTGCAGGTCGTAGTTTTCGCCCACGGTATTGGGTATTGTCTGGATATGTTCCGAACCGATATCGGCGGCCATGCGCATGCGTCGCCGGGTGTCTTCCAGGGATTGCTCCCATTCGGACTGTGTCGGCGGCAGTGCGTTCCAGAGCCCGATAACGCTGGGCACAAACAGCCCGCGATCCCTGATCTCCTCGCCCAGGGCTTTCAGGTCTCCTCCCTGTTTTTCATACTCCTCCAGCTCGCCGTCCCACGGTTCGATGGCATCAAACCCGGCCTTGTCGGCTATTTCCACCTTCTGCTCCAGCGAGGCCGGGCGAATGGTGGCGGTATCGAGGCAGATCGGCCAGGGGCTGCGTCCGTCCTGGTAGCGGTGGTGGTCGTTGGTGTTCGGTTTGGCACTGCCGGTCCCGGGCAACATTCCGCCGGCCACACCGGCCGCACCCAGGGTTAAAAACGTTTTTCGTTTCATGGATCCCCTTATCCCAGTTTTTTCAGGTTAATATGTCAGTCGAACAATTATTTTTCCGTATGGAATGTACCAATCTGAAATAACTTTTACAGGTGGTACCGGGAGGAGAATTCCAATTCTCTGCGTTGGTAAAAATCTGGTCCGCCATGTATTCGCGGGCTGTGTTCGTGTAATCACGTGCTGGCCGGCCTTATCTACCTCGTAATCACGTGAAGATCTTCCGGAAAGCTGAGTAATATCAATTGGAAAGCAAATCTGGCTAAGGCTGTTAAAAAAGTGTTGTCCTGACCTCCCCGAACCTCTCCTGTACGGGAGTGAGGTTTAAGCAGAGGAATTTCAAAGGACGCTATCAATAGCGGACCGCAATGGAGGTTAATCCCGGGTAATCACAATGAATGAAAGGAGCCGCTGAATCCACGGTCGTGAAAAATGATTGACACCCGGTTCGGGAAACTGGCAGGTGCCCGGCTCACGAAAAAACCGTCCGCCCCGGATGCGGCCGGGCGGAAAAAAAGAAGTCTACTGGCTCCAGGGCGGGGCGATGCCGTTCATCCGGGCGTAGGCGATAAGCTGTCCCAGGTGTTCGGCGCAATGATCGCCGAGTGTAAACACCGCCTGCCGTTTGGTAATCTCGTTGCCGAAGAAATCAATTTTTGCATCAAGCTCCTCTGCTGACATACTGCCCAGGGCATCCCGTATGTACTGAACCGAAGCTTCCAGGGCGGCGATTGCCTCCTCCTTCGTCATGTCCGCCTGTTCCAGGCTGCGCGGGTCGATGCCTTCCGGGATTTCGGCCCCGATCATGGAACCAAAAAAGTAGTTTCCGCCGGCCATGTGCAGTACCGACTCTTTCACCGACCGGATCCCCTCGGCCGGGCGCCAGTTGTAGGTCTCCTCCGGGATAGCTCCGGCCAAATCGGCCGCCTTGCCGGTTGAGGTATTGTACACATTCAGAAAATCGCTGAGCACGGCATCGCCACCCTGCTCCTGTGCGCTGGTACTGCTGTATGAAAGAAACAGTATCGTTAATACAATTACCGGGAATAGTGCTGTTTTAAGCTGAAAAAACGGTGTATTACCCATGGGATCCTCCGCTCGATTTAGAGATTTAATTTGTGACTCCCTGTTGCTTTACGATTCTCTTCCGGTCTAATGACCGAGAGATACCATTTCCATAATATAGATCAAAGTTCCTGTTTTCCTACCAGAATGTACCCTACTTTTGAAACCGGGTTCCCCGGAAATTACCATAACCCGTAATTTTTTTATTACTTCCATAACAGTTTTCGAGAAATCCGCGGGGCGGGAACAGGTCGCTGGCGGATATCGCATAGACAACGGGATGAAAAAAGAACGGATATGGAATTAGCAGTCTACAGCGTATTGGCGGTGACCCCGATCCTCGCGGTCTTCTATTTTCTGGTCGTTTTGCGGTGGAGTGCCACCCGCGCCATGTTTGTCGCCTACCTCATTACCGCTACCTTGGCCCTGCTGTTCTGGAACGTCCCGGTCAATTACATCGCCGCATCCACCATCCAGGGATTGTTTATCGCAACCTCGATCGTCTATATCGTGTTCGGGGCCATTCTGCTGCTGAATACACTGAAAGAGTCGGGGGCGGTGAACACCATCCGGACCGGCTTTATGGATATCTGTCCCGACCGCCGGATACAGGCCATAATTATCGCCTGGCTGTTCGGCGCCTTTATCGAGGGAGCCTCCGGGTTCGGCACACCCGCTGCCATTGCGGGGCCGCTGCTGCTGGCGGTGGGATTCCCGGCACTGGCGGCCGTCATGTCGGCCCTGATCATCCAGAGCACCCCGGTCTCGTTCGGGGCGGTGGGAACCCCGCTGCTGATCGGGGTCAACACCGGGCTGAGCGACTCTCCCCAGGTAGAGGAATACCTGGGAACGGCGGGTATCAGTCATATGGATTTCATCATGGAGATCAGCATGCAGGTTGCCGTTATACACGGCATTATCGGCACGTTTATCCCGCTGGTTATGGTATGCGCACTGACCCGTTTTTTCGGTGAGCACCGCACCTGGCGGAAGGGCCTGGAGGTTTGGAAATTTGCGCTGTTTGCCGGGCTCGCGTTCACTATTCCGTATGTGCTTACCGCCGCTTTCCTGGGACCGGAATTCCCTTCGCTGCTGGGTGGTCTTATCGGGCTTTTCATTGTGGTATCGGCCGCCCGAAAGGGATTCCTGATTCCGGGCGAACACTGGCAGTTTCCGGACCGGGAAGAGTGGCCGGAAACATGGCTGGGGGTCATGAACACAGAGGTTCCCGAACTCGAGAAGAAGATGCCGTTGTGGAAAGCCTGGCTGCCGTATGTGCTGATGGTGGTGATCCTGGTCGTCACGCGGCTCGACGAGCTGCCGGTAAAGGCCTGGTTCCAGTCGGTACAGATCGGGTGGACTGATATCCTCGGGACGGGACTTTCCGCATCGTTTGACCCGCTCTACCTGCCGGGTTTTGTCTTTATCACGGTGGTGCTGCTGATGGTGCCGCTACACGGGATAAAATTTCGCCAGTTCGGCCGGGCGGCGGGTGTTTCCGCCAAAACGCTGGTGGGTACCACCATTGCACTGGCTTTTGCCGTACCGATGGCGCGCATTTTCATGAATTCGGAACTCGAGGGCGCCGAACTGGCCAGCATGCCGATTCTGCTGGCCGAGGGGATGGCCTACGTAGCACAGGGCAGCTGGCCCATGTTCTCCTCGGTGGTCGGGTTTGTCGGGGCGTTCGTGGCGGGCAGCAACACCATCAGCAACATGATGTTCTCGCTGTTCCAGTTCGGAGTGGCCGAGCAGATTGGGGTGTCCCGGTCCATTATCGTGGCGCTGCAGGCGGTGGGCGGCGCCGCGGGCAACATGGTGTCGGTTTCCAATGTGGTGGCCGCATCGGCGGCGGTGGGCGTCAGCGGCCGGGAGGGGGCACTTATCCGCATGGTGCTCACCCCGCTGACCTACTACCTGCTGTTTGCGGGAATACTGGGCCTGGCTGCGATCTATCTGCTGGGGATGGGATAGCCGGGGTTTCTGCTGCCAGGCCGGAGAGCAAATGAATATCCGCGACCCGGTCTGAGGATGTCCACCCGGAGGCTTATTGGCCGGGCAACCAGGTTTTGTATCCCTGCATTTTGTCACCGCCCTAGCGCGGGACGGACACCGGAAAAAATAAATTGCAAGTGAGTGGATAATGTGTCTGAAAAATCATTAGTATTGAGGAAATCGGAAAGTAATGTGATCAGCAGCCTCCGTCTCACTGCCGGTGCCCAGCGTACGGGTTGCCAGGGCCTGAGAGCGGTAGTCCGTTTCTTGCAAGTTCAGGATTGGGCAGCGTGTCACCGGCGTCGCACAAAAGCATGCCGGGGCCGGGAGCGGACATTTCCGGGCCCTGAAAATGGAACAGAATTGTAGTTTCCGGAGAGGCGTTACCATGTTGAATCAGCTCAAAAAAACAATTTACTATCACTATTATCGCAAAAAGAACGGGTGGTTTTTTCCGCCGGATATGGCGCATACCGCCGGGTACCAGATAGCGATGGGCAGCTACGAGCCTGAGGTAACCGGTATTGTTGAAGACCTTCTCACAGAGGGCTCGATATTTATCGATATCGGTGCCAATGTGGGTTATTTTGCACGTCTCGCGACAGAAATTGTCGGTAACACCGGAAACGTCGTCGCTTTTGAAGCCGGGCACAGCAACTACCGGGCACTGGTTGAAAACAGCACCGGGCGGCAAAATATCATCCCGCTGCACCTGGCGGTTTCGAATCGAACAGGGTTCCAGGAGTTACATCTCAGCTCGCACTCCTCCTGCCACAGCCTGGTAAATACGCAGAACTATCTCAGTGGCACCCGCATCACCATGCCGACCATTACGCTGGATCGTTTCTGGGATCTGTATCTCGACCGGGCCGCCATCGATCTGGTCAAAATTGATGTGGAGGGGGCGGAACTGATGGTGCTGGATGGTATGAACGAGCTGCTTGCTGAAAACAGGGTGAGAGCTATGATCGTGGAGTACTGCCCGCGGATTATCAGTAACTCCGGGGTCGACGGCCGGCGGCTGTACCGGGTACTCTCCCGCAATTTCGAGATTTCGATCATCGAGGAGGAATTCAGGTCTCTCCAGGAAGGAGAGGCGCTGACAAGCCTGCAGGCATTCGACCGGATAACGCGGGACCTAACCAGCCGGGAAGAGGCCGTCAACCTGAATCTGTTGTGTAGCAGATAAGCTCGAAATGCAAGTATACAATCCAACTCAATTAATCGGGAAGGTCGCCAGCTGGAGACACAAATTCAGCAGGTAATATTTGTTGAAGTCCATTATTTGTACATTGTGCGTTAAATAGGCGGTGCCAAAGAAATTGTTGTAGTCGATATTCAGGGCCGCACTCATCAGGCTTTGCTGACTGCTGTCGGGATTGAATGTCTCCCAATCCCTGTAGCCGCTGAAGAATCCATCCTCTTCATCAGTGTAGTCCGATATCGTCACATTGGGACCATTATCCCAATCCTTCAGGTAATCCAGGTCTTCAATAAAAAGATCTTTCGCATTCAGGGCATCCGCCCAACTGTCGCGCTGATCAATCACTACAATCATCTCATAAATTCCCTCCGATTTCGCTGTAAACCATTCCATTTCGGTATCATACGACAGGGTAAATCCTTCTGGAACCGAAATTGTTGCGCCGGTGATCGCGTCTTCATAAACATCGATGGTATAACTTCGCCAGTCGGTGGTAAAATTCTCTATGTAAAAATCCAGGTTTTCCTGTTCCTCCTGCGGCAGGTAGTCGTATATCTCCCCGAGGGGGACCCTCATTACGAAGTACAGGTCTTTGTCATTGGTAAAATTAACCTTTTCGGCTGTACTGAATCTCTGGTTCTGGTTGCCAAACAGCTCAGATTGAACCGACGGGCGGCTGGGAAATCCGTCGTCAGCCGGCCCGATGCCATCGGCCACAAGCATCGGCAGATATTGCGCATGAATAGCCCAGTTGATTCGTGCCGTTCCCCCGTATAATCCGCCATCCGCAACACCAACCACCTCGTCGGCACTGTTCATGATGGGCGCCCCTGAGTGACCGGGTTGGATAATAGAACCGATCCGCAATATCCTGGTCGATGGAGAAGGATACCCCTGGAGCTTAAGCTGGGAGAGCAATTTATCACCTGATTTGAGAATACTGTTCAATGTGGTTTCCTGCTTTTCACTTCTGGAAAACCGGATCAGGTCGCCCTGTTTGGTGGCTACATTCCGGGGATATCCCCATATCGTATGGTCTTCAGTGATGCGGGGGTTGGTATTGTGTGAGAGCGGCTCCAGACCAAGGTCGTTTGACAGTGTTAGCAGCGCCAGATCCGACTCTTTAAATACTTTTTCCAGTGTCGCCGGGCTGCTATTGCCGGTGGATTCCGAATAAACAGTAATGTTGGAATGGCCCGCCACCACATGAAGGGCGGTCACAACCTGCCGGGTTGAGTTGTACACGAACCCAGTACCCACATCCGCATTATTTACCCGGATGCGCACCACCGATTTGGAGCCCTGTGCTAAGAGGGTGGAACTCCAGGCTGCGAGAATTATAAACAGGAGTGCTGATACCAGTACGCTGTTGGATTTGTTGCTTTTAAAAAGACGCATCATAGGCTTCCCAACGCTGCTTTTAGTGAATTTTTAAGATCGGCCTGGTGCGGCTGCTCCACCGATAGCTCGATGGCGTTAATACTTTCCCTGACGCCGCAAAGAATATTCGCAACCTCGGTAAGAAAATAGGGATGTGCGTTAACGGGCAGGTGCTGTTCAATTTTATCGGCAAGATCAACAAAAGCCCGGTTTTCGGTAGTCCGGTAAGCTTGGAGCACGGCTTCCACAGAGTTGCCGTGGGTCTGCATGGAGAGGTCGTTGCAATAATTGCGTTCACCCTCTCCGCTGAACAAGACGCCCAGCAGCGATTTTTGCCGAGCGGCGTTGGCTTCACTGGTCTGCACCTGCATCGTTTCGGGTGCGATGCCCAGATTTTGGAACACCACGTACTGGCGTGCCTGCGCCGTATCATACCCCGCCTCGGCCCATACGGCCACCTGTTCCTTTATACTGACGGTATCCGAAAGGACCTGGTGGGTGCGAAGATACATGCCCAGGAGAATGGCGATTACGCAAGACACCCCGAAACTTCCTGCCCGCAGTCCCGACATTTTGAGCGTTCGATACCTGCTTTCCTCGTCTTCGTTGGCGGTGCGTTGATCCTGCAGTCCAAGAAATGCTGCCAGCAGCGCCGCGAGTGCTCCCAAAATAATGCTGACCACTTCCGAAGCAGAAAGACCGACGATAATGCCCACCAGGAGCCCCATCCCGGCACCAGAAAACACCTGGATGAATGCCAATGACTTATTCGAGTCCTTTACTGACATAGTGAAAGAATTGATTAAACCCTGTTATGGTTTTTGCTGGCTGATGCCGGGCAGCTCCCTTCTTTTTACTGCCATAACTGCAATATATTATAAAAGAATGATCAATAGTAGTAGGCGCAAATAATTAAAAATATTGCTTTTAGCGGTTTCCTAATTAGCACTTCGTCATCATCCGCTATTTATAACCAGGGTTTGGGAGATTAAAATGGTAACGCGTATTGCGGTAGATAGCGGCCTTAACTTGTTTCAGGATCTCGCAATGCCGCTGCCGTTGAACTCAGCCCGCAGCAGATCAACTCCCAGGGCCACCGCGAGATTTCGGCAGCTGCCGGAATCCGGGATGACGCAGAGGGGATTCCCTGGTTTTTTGCCATCTACTCTAACCACTTAACGCGTAAATTGTAGTAATTAGGAGGTGATGTGCCTGGTAACCCTTTCCCAATGCATCGATGCGGTACTCAAATCATTGCACTAATACCGGTTGCCGGGCTCACGCCTTTATTATTTTATATGCTCAAGAAAAAAAATTGCAGGATTACTTATTTGTTGAATGTTTAAAAGCTGTGTGCGGATAAAAATGCAAGCAAGTGGGTTTCGCAATAAAGCCTGTACCTAAAAGGATCGGGCTTTCATTACTTTTGGAAGTGATTGAATCCTTTGTTTTTCAGCAAAAATTTTTCTTTACCCCAGGTGTAATCTAATGAGAATTCGATATAAGGTTGCGTCATCCCTTGCCCACAATACGCCTGGTACCTACACTCCACGTCCGGGTAGGAGGGGATTCCGGGCACACAGGTTCATACATTGGCTTTCTACCTCTGGCCGGGGCAAGCCAGTTCTGCAAAGCAGTGTCTGACTGTGGCTTATTCCGAATTGACGTAGTTTCCTGAACGCCATTTAGCACACCAAATCTCAAGCTTAATACTTGCGTAGTTAGTTTTGTTGCGTGCTGATCTCAGAGAGCCGGTTTCTTAAAATGACCTCGCTCTTCGATACACTTAACTCATAATCATCCAAAAAAAGTTGCCATGTACCTTCGCCATGGGTATCGATATAGCGTTGTCTGAAGTCTCCTGAATCGTCCAGTTCAGCGAGTCCCGTATCCAGTGAGCTGACAATGGCAATCTGGTCCTGCCCATAAAGTTCTCGCTGATATACATTATACCGCCCATCATGTCCCTGCTCCATATTGGCTTCATACCAGTCATCAAGCATGCGGGTAAACCTGGCCATTTCACCCATTTTAATATGGTAAAGCGTTACAATAGATTTTTCCGATGGTGATTCGGATTCATTTTGAGCGTACTTGCCCATTCGGTTCCACCACTCAACCTGAATGTTTCCCGCCAGTAAAGGGTGAACATTATCCAGCCAATCTTTTCCATGCGCGTCGGTATATTCTATGTTTTCATGTCCCGTCCAGGTCATGGGCCCCTCCACGCCTTGATATGAACCGCTGTAGGGTCCCGATTCATGGTAAAAGGCATATACCGGTGATTCTTGGTGGAATTGTTGGTTATGTTGCTCCCATGCGTCTTCAAACTCCTGAACATGGTCATTTTCAACGGTTAGCAGATACACCACATAAATTTGGTTTTCACTTTGCGTGTCCTGTGCATAGACTCCCCCTGAACCCATTATTAGTAATACTCCCAAAATGCTGACTACTTTTCCCATCCTTGACCTCAATGTTTTATTTAGAATTGAGTAAGCACATTAACTCAATGGGGTGTAATTAGCAATTTGTGTTATAATAAATTAATTAATTTCAAATATTTAACTGTAAATATAGTAGTGGGCTGAAATAGTACTCTGATCCTGGGACGTAAAATTGTACGCAATAAATTCTTTAATCGATTTTGCAGAATGGAATTTTGACAAGGAGGTGTGTTACTACCTTCCGGCTCGAGCGAAGCAGCAGCTGTTCCAGCCGGACGGCCCCGATCAGGTGTGAAGCCTGGATTACTATGCACGACAGCCTTCCGGCGGGCGTACGTTTCGCATGTTGAACGTGATCGATGACTATAACCAGCAGGTGTTCCCGGTTGAAACCGATACCTCGCTGCCAGCCCCGCGGATCCCGGTTGTATTGGAGCAGCTGGCCGAGAGCCG
>JAWVZC010000087.1:0-13307 GCA_033722415.1 Balneolaceae bacterium
GCACTCTTTTTCCATAACAGCGCTGTTGGTTTCCAGTTCGGTGCTGTTCCCGAACCCGATAATCGAACCGGTTTCCCGACGGTATTCCATCAGCTTTTCAAGGTCCATGCCGTCCGGGTCATAGATAGACCCCTCGATCTCGGCAACCCCAACCAGCCTGGCCCCGGCTTCGATCATATACTTGGCAGAGTGATACCCCACGTTTCCCAGGCCCTGCACCACAAAGGTTTTCCCCTCGATACCGGGTTCCAGGCCCAGTTCTTTCATGTCTTCCCTGTTTTCGCAGGCTTCCCGTACCCCGAAGAACACGCCCCGGCCCGTCGCCTCGGTACGCCCCCGTATACCGCCCTGGGGTATCGGCTTGCCGGTTACGCACCCTTCGCTGTTGATATCGCTGGAAAGCTGCCGGTAGGTGTCCAGGATCCATCCCATCTCGCGGGCGCCGGTACCATAGTCGGGCGCCGGTACATCCGATCCCGGCCCGATGAAGTCTTTCTTGATCAGCTCAAACGTGTATCGCCGGGTAATCCGCTCCAGCTCGGCCTCGGAGTAGTTTTTTTTGTCGATCTTCACGCCGCCCTTGGCACCGCCAAACGGCACATCCACAACCGCACATTTGTAACTCATCAGCGCAGCCAGGGCCATGGTCTCATCTTCGTTGACCGTTGTGCTGTACCGGATGCCGCCCTTGGTCGGCAGTTTGTGGTGGCTGTGTTCCACCCTCCACCCCTTGATTACCTCAATGGAACCGTCATCTCTGCGCAACGGAAAAGTAATATGGTATACCGTATTACAGATCTTGATCTGGTTGAGCAGCCCCTTGTCGTAATCGGTATAGACTGCGGCTTTGTCGAAGGCCTTGTTGACTTGTTTAAAAAATTTATAATCAGACATAAGTTGTTTCATTAACATTAGGGAGGATGAATATGATGCGTAAGAACATGAATCCCGGGACTGCTGCTGGTCGGATCATTTTATGATTCCCTGTTTGCCTCCTCCTATTTCCTGAATTCAACCGAGTGCACCTTTTCCCATTCGGAAGGTTCACCGGTTGTGTTGATCAGCAGCACATTATGCACAGAAAAACGGATATGAAATTCTCTCCCCATCACATTGAGAATACGCTCCTTTTTATTTCGGTCCAGGTTGCCATACAGCAGGCTCAAATGGGGAATAAACTCCTGTTCCGGTTGAATATCGAAGAGGCGTTCGGCCGTCTGCCGGGCGTTAATCAGAACGTCACTCTTTTCGGCATACACAAACAGCGACTGGTAGTAGGTATCCATATAGCCGGCGCGGGTCAACAAAATGTCAAACGGATGAAGGTATGCGGCCAGCGTGTCGGTTAGCTGAATAAGTTCGGTTTTCCCCATTTGCAGGCTTCCGAGGAGGGTAACATGGGGTTCAAAGACGGGGGTGTTATGCTTTTTGCTCAGTTTTTTAATTCGCTCCTGCAGGCTGTAAGCGATATCACCAAAAGGTCTAAGCCAAAGTGAATAGGTCTGCTTTTGACTCATATATGTTATGTGCAGATTAGGTTTAATCTCAGCAATTCCGTGAACCAAAACCGGTGCATGCAAGCTACATTAGATTCATCAATCATTCAACGGCAACGATACGTGGAGATGATCTGCCGTACCCGAGTGTCGCAGCGTATGGTAGCCCAGCCAGTCGAATGCCTGCCGGGTTAGCCAGTTCTTCCATTCGGCCCTGCCGAGGGTTCTCAGATCTACCGCGTGTACATACCCGGTAGACTGCACGTAATGCAACGATTGCTGTCTCGGGCGCATCCCCATATCCTGATACTCGTCTGAAGTGCGATGGGCATCGGTTATAAGGATATCGGAATCGGCAAGCGTGGCGGTGGCCAGGGTAATTCTCAATACCGGGTGAAGGCGGTAGTAGTATTGTCGTTCAGTTTCACTTTTCAGGTTGACACTGTACAGGTACAGGGCCCCGTAACATCCATAGGCCACGACAAGGATCATCAGACCGTAAATCAAATACTTCCACAAGGTTCGGGTAATCCCGAACCGCAATCCCATGTACAGCCCGTAGACAACCAGAAGCAGAAGAGTGGCTGCCAGCCCGGTCGCTACCGCCCCCCAGCCCGGAACTCCGTATTCTGCATAGCTGTAAATAGCGGTTCGTATTAATACAAAAAAGGGAAGCAGCAGCATGATAACTGCCAGCAAAAACCTGGCAAGCCACCCGAACGGATGTAAGCGCTTACGATATTTTGCACTGCTGAAAACCGATTTTTTTGCATCCTGCAACTCCCATAGCTGTGCGTCGAATTGCGCGTCCAGCTTACGCACATTCTGCAGCGAAATGTTCTCTGAATTTTCAGAATTCACCGGCTTTCCTATTTGGTTTCTGACCTGTTTGCAGCCGTTCGGTTGCACGGAAAACGGGTATATTTGTTACGTTCAGCCGGTTTAGTGGGTGCTCATATCGAATCAACAGGAGGGGCGAGGCTACATTGACCTGGAGGCGAGTGAAATGAAAATAAAAAGAGGCCTCGACAACTAAGTGTCAAGACCTCTTCGTTATCATCCCATCACAATCCCTACACATAAATTAAAAATTTTGAGCAAAAGTCCTAATATTTTTTTCATAGTATGCAAAATTAGGAAAAAAGTTTATATGGCGTTTCAATCTGCAGGTTGAACCGGCAGCTAATCTGTTTTTCACCAACACGGCAAGACGAAATGGTAATCACAGCGAAACGCAAACTGTTGCGATGAGCGGGCGATTCCCCACTTCAATCCCCAACGCTTTCGGGAAGACAATTTCGCTGTACTCTACATCCGGCAATTTATTTTGGCCATGAAACCAACCTGGCCAATGCAATTCTGAATATCACAAGGAATCTTACATTATTCTCGTAGTAAATGGAGGCTAACGCTTATTGTTACTGATTTGCATACCGGTATCGTGCGCGTCACCTACACTGAAAACATTTGCCAGAAACAAGATGGACATGCAGCCCAGAAAACCGAACAACAGGCTGCCGGGCATATTAAGCTGCAGTGCAAGTAGTCCTATTACAAGACTGCCGATGGCACCGCCCAGCAGGTTTGGAACCATACCGAACCCTTTTTCCCCCATCACCAGTTGGGCAATCCAGCCCACTACGGTCCCCAAGGCGAGCAGCCAGAAAACAATTTCCCCGGTTACCTGTTCCATAATATCAATTTACCTCCGCATGTTTTTGTTTACGAGTAGTTTCCGTAAATATAGTGAAGTTGTATTATAAACGAAGCCGGTTATCACATTTGCTAAAACTAATGCTAAACTGATGCTGGAACAACCGGAAATTCGAAAAATCATACATATCGACATGGATGCATTTTATGCGTCCGTGGAGCAGCGTGATTTCCCGGAATACCGTGGAAAACCCGTTATTGTCGGGGGATCACCAGAAGGGCGGGGAGTCGTTGCGGCCGCCAGTTACGAGGTTCGAAAATATGGCGTACACTCGGCCATGCCGGCAGCCAGGGCGGTGCGGCTGTGCCCTCATGCCATTTTTGTAAAACCACGTTTTGAGGTGTACCGCGAGGTATCCAAACAGATACGGGAAATTTTCTACCGGTTTACCGACCTGGTCGAACCTCTGTCACTTGATGAAGCCTTCCTGGATGTGACCGAAAATCATGCCGGAATCCCATCTGCAACGATTATAGCCAAAAAGATCAAGCAGCTTATCAAGGAGGAAACCCGGCTCAATGCATCGGCCGGTGTCTCGTACAACAAATTCCTTGCAAAGGTCGCCTCCGATCTCGACAAGCCGGACGGGCTGGAGCTCATCATCCCGGAACAGGCCTCGGAGTTCCTGGAACAGCTCGAAATCGGCGAATTTTACGGCATCGGGGACGCCACCGAACAGAAAATGCACTCGCTGGGCATCGAGACCGGGGCCGATCTGAAGAAGTGGTCCGAAATCGACCTCGTGGAACAGTTCGGGAAGACCGGCCGATTCTACTACCGTATCGTACGGGGCATCGACAACCGGGAGGTAAAACCGGACCGGATACGCAAGTCGATCGGTAAAGAACGGACCTTTTCGGAGGATGTGGATGATATCGAATGGATCAACAATTTCTTTGACGAGCTGGCTGAAAAGATTGCCAAGAGCATGAAGAAGAAAAATATCGCCGGCAAAACCGTCACCATCAAAGTACGGTACCAGGATTTTGAGACAATCACCCGCAGCACCTCGTTTGAGCACTATATCGACAGCGCCGCCGACATTGCCGAAGCCGCAAAGATATTGCTGGAGCAGACCCAGGCCGGCCGCCGGAAAGTACGGCTGCTGGGCATTACCATCTCCAACCTGAACCTAAACGAAGAGGGCATTTACAAGCAGCTTGAGCTGCCTTTTGAAGCAGCCAATTCCTGATTATCCCCTGGAAAACCAGCGATACAGTACCGGCACGATAACCAGTGTGAGAAACGTAGACGAAATCATTCCACCGATGATGGTCCAGCCCAGCGGCGACCAGAGGCTGGTATTCGACAGCGTAAGCGGCAGCAATCCAACGATTGTGGTTGTAGCCGTAAGCACTATCGGAACAAACCTGATGCGGCTTGCCGCCAGTATCGCCTCGCGCAGTGCCATACCCTGGGAACGAAGCAGATTCGTGATGTCCACCTGGATGATCGAATTTTTGACTACGATACCCACAAGACTGATAAGTCCTACGAATGCAAAAAACGAGAACGACCAGCCCGTCAGATAGAGGGCGAAAAATGATCCGGTGACCGCCAGGGGTATGGCAGAAAAGATGATGAGCGGCTGCCGTAACGATCGGAACTGCAGCACCAGCACCGCAAATATGGCGATCAGCGAGATTGCCAGCAGGCGGCCAAGGTCCCCGAATGATTCCTGCTGGGTTTCATACTCCCCCGCAACATAATACCGGTGCCCCTCTGGCCAATCCATGCCGTCCAGCCTGGTGATGATGGACCGTGTGATTGCACCTGTGCTGTCCGGGTTTACCACGTTTGACGTGACCGAGGTACTGCGTTCCAGGTTGTAGTGAAGCAACTCGGACACTGATCGATCAAAACGAATACGGACCAGTTGATTCAGGGGTACCTGTCCGCCGGAGTGAGCGGATACATAGATACGGCTCAGGTCACTTATCACGGCATTTACACCGCTTGAAAGCCTGACCAATACCGGGTAGCGTTCGTTGAGGTCAAGCGTGGTTTCAGTAATCTCCAGTCCGTCTACCCCTGCCCGTACGGCCCGGTCAATACCGGCCACGGGTACCTGCAGCATTCCCGCCTTGTTACGGTTAATCTCCACCTTCAGGTCGGTTTTGTCTACTGCCAGCGGATTTTGCACATCTTTTGTCCCCCCTGTTGCGCTGATGATCTTTTCCACCTCACGCGAGAGAGCACGCAGCGTATCGATATTTTCGCCGATTATGCGAATCTCTACCGGTGATTTAAACGGGGCGCCATTCTTGAGCTCCCGAAAAGAGATGACGGCCCCCGGGTACCGCTCAAATGCCTTGCGAAACGTACCCAACGTCCGATAAAACAATTCCGGTTTCCACTCCCTGAAATTGACCAGCACCTGCCCGTGTTGTTTTTTGTACTGTTCCGGAATACGGTTGTAATATACCTGGGGATTGCCGTGTCCGGTGTTGGAGACATAGCTTGTTACATAATCCGTGGTATCCAGCACGCTTTCCACATATCGTACAGCATGGTCGGTCCGATCGATCGTTACCCCGTCAGGGGCATCCACTTCAATTAGCAGCATCGGTTTGTCCGCTGTCGGGAAAAAGCTGACCCCGATGTAGGGAAACAGCATCCCGGCCCCGGCCAAAAGCAACAGCGCCCCCGAAATTACTGACACCCCGTGCTGCAGTGCAAAATTCAGGGAGGGCTCATAAACCCGGCTGACAATGGCGGTCAATGCCCGATCGACCAGTGACCATCCCCTGTTCCCGTTCTGCTCTTTTTTGAGAATCTTGCCGGACAAAATCGGGTTTAGCACCAGGGCCAGGATCAGGGAAACCACCAGGGCGGTAATAACGGTTACCGGCAATGATCGCAAAAATTCGCCGGGCCCGCTCTGCATGAACGCCAGCGGGGCAAATGCAAGTACGGTGGTAACGGTTGAACTGAAAATGGCATACCCCACCTCGGAGGTTCCTTTCGCTGCGGCCTCCAGCGGTCCATACCCCTTTTTCCGGTAGCGTACGATATTTTCCGTTACCACAATGCCATTGTCGACCAGCAGACCAAGCGCAATAACCAGCGATGCGATCGAAATTTGCTGTAAACCGTACCCGTAGATATCCAGCAGACCCACCGTTACGATAATGGCAATCGGTATGATGGTCATCACAACGAAGGATGAGCGGGCTCCGAGGAACAGGAAAATCACAACTCCCACCAGCACCATGCCCTGCAGGAGATTCATAAAAAATCCGTTTACCCGCCCGGTTACCGACGGGGCCTGTTCAAAGGCAACATCCAGGCTCATACCATCCGGTATCGCAGGACGCAACCGCTCCAGATCCCGGTGGATTGATTCCGTCAGTGATACCAGGTTCACCCCGGCTTTACGGGTTATCGAGAGGAAAACCGCCCGTTCGCCGTTAAACCGGCCTATCCAGCGGATCTCCTCCACAGTTTTTTGGATATCAGCGATATCCTCCAGGTAGAGGTTGGTACTTCCATTGGTGGCTATCACCGTACGTTCCATCTCATCCAGCCCGTCAAAACTGCCGCTGGTTTTTACCGTTAATGATCGGTCTCCCGCTCTTAACGCTCCGCCGGGAATGTTGGCATTATCCGTTTGAATCGCATCTATGACCTTCTCCAGCGGGATATTGTACTGGGCCATCCTCTGTGGGTCGACGTCCACCCGGACCTGTTCTTCGGGTGATGCTTCGATTTTGACGCTCTGAAGGCCCGGTATCCGTTCCAGCTCATCCTGCAGTTCTTCCGCCACATCATTGAGAACCCCGTAGGAGGCGGTTTCCGACACCAGTGCCAGCTGCATGATGTTGGTGCGATCTTCCGGTTTGAACTGTTCCACCTCGATGCTCCTGATATTTTTTGGCAGCCCGGGACGAAGCGTGTTAATTTCCGACTGTATCTCATCAAACTGGTCGTCATAGTCAATACCGAACTCCCCCTCCACTTCGATAACCGCCAGTCCCTCGGTAATGGTCGTATAGATTTCGACGATATTATCAAGCCGGTCGATGGCCTCTTCGACGGGGTCAACCACCAGCTCCTCCATATCTTCGGGACTGGTGCCCGGATATACCACGCTAACCGTGTAGTTGGGTAACGACAGTTCCGGATCCTCGCTCCTGGGCATGGTGATGTAGGAACTAACTCCAACCAGCAGTGACAGGAGAACCAGGATAAATACAAAATGATAATTAACGAGTGCAAATTTGGGCAGACGCATGGGGAATACCTGGAATTAATGATTGGTTATGATATCTATCGCATCCCCATCCCTGAGCAAATGAGAACCCCTGGTTATCACCCTCTTTCCGGCGATCATGTCGGAGGCGGCTACAGCGATAAAATCATCCCCGATAAACACCGGGCGCGCATACTGCAGGTCTGCCGATCCTCCAGCCTTATCCGTCACAAAAAAAGAGATCCGATCCCGGTCCGACTCAAGCAGGGCATCCATCGGAATTTTAAAGTAGGGGGACTCAGTCTCCGGGAGTATGGTGACCTCGGCAACAAACCCGTTTTTAAATTCGGTTATGCCGGGTGGCAGAGCCAGTTCTATTTCAAAAGTACCGGTAACCGGGTCGGATGCTGCCGAAATGCGATCTACCCGTGCGGTGAATTGTCGTGCCGGGAAGGCGTCAAAACGAACGACGGCAGAATCCGCCGGGCTGACCCGCACGATCTCCCGTTCGGGTATCCCGGCTTTTGTCATGAACTTTTTATCGGCTGACGTCCCCAGGCGATAGATCGGTGTACCGGGTGACACCAGTTCATCCGCTTCCACATACTTTTTCAATATGCGTCCATCGGACGGTGCCACAATGTTAGAATATTGCTGGTTAAAACGAGCGATCTGCAGCTCCGATTCAGCAATATTATATTGGGTTTCCCGGTCCTGTACCTGCTCCAGGGTGGCGCTGGAATCGGAATAGAGCCCGCGGGTTCGCTCCAGGTCGCGCCGGGCTTTCTCAACCATGTTTTCCGCTTTTCGAACGCGGGCATCTGTCTCTTCCAGGGCAAGGTGTCCGAGCAGCTCTCCCTTTCGGACGCTTTCCCCTTCTTCCACCGCCAGATAGCGGATAATTCCTCCTGTTTTAAACGAAAGGGTTATTTCGGATTCGGAGATGACTACCCCGCTGGTATGTATCGGGAACGGCTCGGTGGCGGGGACCAGTTTCCGGACCTCCACCTGTCTTGCCTCGCTGTTTATGGTTTCACGGGCCGACCTCTGGTAGTCTCGCTTGCAGCCGGCCAACACCATCAAAAGGGCAGCAACCAGTATTACTCCTGTATTTGCCATTGCACGGATTTTCATGTTTACCATGGTTTATTTGGGGTTATGGCAGCTTCAATTGTATTCCGGCACAGGTGCAGCACAGCCGACTGACACCACAATTCGGGCCATCACCAGTGGTATGCCGGGCCTGGCAGATGGACTCCAGTTTGGGATCTTGTAACCTGTGAATTAAGAAATATCTTCGTATCTCGTTTAGCTGCGAGTGTACGTTCTCAATAGCGCGCCACGGCCTGTTCAAGCTCCGCATAGCGGGCAAGCAGAGTGTACCGGGCAATCACTTTTTCCAGGCGGGCGCTTGTGTAGCTGGTTCGCGCATCGAGGTATTCGATCAGCAGCACCCGGTTTTGCCGGTATTTATTTCGAATGATTCGATACCGATCTTCCGCATGCTTTTCGGCCGAGATAGCGGCCCTGTAATCAGCCTGCGCCGACCGGTAGTTCTCATAGGTATTAATCACCTTAAGACGAATCTGATTTTTCAGGTTCTCAAACCGGTTTTCCAGTTTCTTTACCCGGATGCGCGATTGATCGATTTCGGCCCGGTTCTGAAAACCCCTGAAAAGATCCCACCGCAACCCGAACCTCAGGAACCAAAACTGTTGATCCCGGTCAAATTCGTAGCCAAATCCCTGGTAGCCAACATCCCCGACCAGAAACAGTTCGGGCCACACATCGCTTTTCTGAAGCTTCAGCTGGTTTTGCTGTGCCCCGATAGTGGCCTCCAACTGGTGCAGATCCTCCCGCTGCCGTAACGCTTCCTCACGCAGAACCTCGAGTTCTGCCAACGGGGGCGGAGTTTGAAGGGTCGTGTCTTTTTCGATCACGGTATCCAATGGGCGATTCAGCAGGAAATTGAACAGGGACCGGGCATTATTGCGCATAGTTACTGTTTCCGCGCGTTTACTTTCCAGCTTGCTTATTTCGTACCGGGCTCCGGAAACTGCATCCCGTGTGGCTTTTTTATGTTTCACCAGGTTCCGGTTGAACTGCAACAGTTCCTGCAGCAAAACCATGGTGGAATCCCTGATTTTTAGCAGTTCTTCCGATTTCAGGTAATTGTAGTAGGCCACTTTTACCTCGCGAGTCAGCTCATTCACTACCGCCTGTTTTTGAGCCTCCCGGGCAGTGAGCAATTCTTTTTGGGCCCTGTAGTTGTAGTAGAGGTCGGTGTTGAAGAGGGGTTGCGTGATGCGGAGTTTGGTTTCATGAAACTGGTCATTCAGAATCGGCTCGCTCACATTTTGAAGATCGGTCGGGAGGCGATTTTGGCCGGTCACGCGGTTTAGTGATCGATTAACCGGGTTCAGGAGATCGCCCACGGGTATATCGATGGTCCGGCCGCCCTCCGAGAGATCATACGTTGCGTTCAGCTCCAGGTCCGGATAAAAAAGGGCCCGTGACCGGCGAAGCCCTGCACGGGCGTGTTCGGTATCAAGCTGCCGGTTGATCAGTTCCAGGTTGTTCTGCCGGGCAATCCGGAGATAATGCTGCAGTACGGTGGATGTTGTACCGTCTTCACCAATTACCTGGGCCGAGACAGGTCGGCCGGCCAGGATCGCCGGGAAACAGAGAAGGATAAGATAGCTGGCTTTTATTATAAACATCTTTTATTAATTGAACACTGTTCATTTAAAAGGCAAAAAAGCTGGGCTGCAGTTCAGGGTAGTTTTCTGGTGTCATCCCGGCGGATTCTTTATGTTTGTTGAAGAGCCTGGCCGGAATATCATTCCCGCCAAGCTGAGTGTTTGGGTGATGTTGGCAAAATCTACGATCCATCATAGGCGTTACAGGTTTTCCAGGGCGTCGTTGAAAATATGCAGGGCGTCCATCAGCAATTGTTTGCGATCGTTTTCGCCGTACATATTCAGTCGATCCCTGATATGCAGTGAAACGATCCCATGTACTTCGGCCCAGATCATGAGGGAAAGCCGATCCAGGTCGTACCCCCGGAAATGCCCCTCCTCCCGGCAGTCCCGGATGATATCCGTAAGTATTTTGTGGTTGCGATATCCCTCTTTCCAGTCGCTGTCCTCCAGGCACCGCATCGGCTCATCCATGATAAACATCAGCGCGTAGTAAGACGGGTACTGCACACCGAACGTGATATAGGCCTCTCCCAGCTGTTTCAGGCGTTCAAGCGGGTCCGGAATCTCTTTCACCGGACTCAAATTTCGGAAAAACAGGTCGAACGCCCGCACGCTCACTTCATAAAGTAGCTCGTTCTTGTCGCTGAAGTGCAGGTAAATGGTACCGGGGCTGTACTCGATCGCTTCGGCAATCGCCCGCATACTGGTGTTTTCCACACCCTGCTTACGGAACAGCTGCGCGGAAGTGTTCATAATCAGCTCCCGGAGCTGCTGCTTTTCACGTTCTTTTCGTTCCTGTATACCCATCTGCTATCGGCTTGTTAGTGAACAACAGTAACTTACTGAACGCTGTTCATTAATACAAATAATTTATGCCGGCTGGAAAAAGCCCGGGAACTGGGGCCCCCAACCTGTATTTCACCAGGATTGTTGTCTTCAGCAGGGCACCCGACAATGACATTGGAAAAAGCCCCGGACGTGATTGGGAACGTTGACCACCCATTTCGGTGATTACGCAGCAGGAGGGTTAATTTCGCACAGGTCTACCCCTGGTTCAAAATACCGGCTGAAGAGCAGGTCTATTTCCGCGGTTCCGCCCGCTCCCCGGCCTCGGTTACAAATACCTGGGACTCCTGTTTCCTGGTTTGGTAGGGACGAATTTTTTGAATTATCTCCTCATGATCACTGGAGGAGGACCAGTTCCGCAGGCTGGCAAGGCGGTCAAATTCGAGATAAAGTAACGTGCGAGCGGTATTCTCCGGGTCGTAGACCCGCCGGACCTGTCGAAATCCGTATTATTCCCTTAGTTTTTCTCGACCATCTGCAGCCAACGGTCAAAATAGGCTTTGCCTTCCCTGTTCAGATGGTGCTCAACCACAACCAACGTCTGTTGATCCACTTTCTGGTTCATATCTGGAATGGTTTTTTGTCATTTCCAACCTCAATCTCACAAACCCCGAAAGCATTCGTAAGTTTGTATGCAATGCGATAGAAGAAATCGGTATCGAATCGTATCCGTACATTTTGAGTGTGTGATTTCCACCCTCAGTACAGGCTGCTGTTTGGAGAACAATTTCGCAAGCCTGATGTAACCTGTTACAGTCATTTGAGACATACAATTTAAGGAGTTTTATGCTAACCTCGGTATTACATGATTTCAGAATTAGTTCGTCTGTGAAAAGCGAGCTATTTGCCACTGTCAGATGTAATAGCCTGACAGACCGATGAATAATGATAACGCATAAGCAGGCATGGCAAAACCATTTTTTGCCCAACCTCGTACCGAACGCATTCGGGAGAATTCGCTCTGGCTCAGACCTTGGAGAGTACTCCGGTTTTTCCAAAGCCTTCTGTAGTGCTGTTCTTCGTTCCGACTCTCGGTAAATCTCCCGCTGATTTCGCAACGGGACGCCGATTTTTTTTGCCTGAACATAATGTGATACCCAAAATACAATCTTCCAAAACGTAGAAAAGCACCCTGTTCAAGCACCCGAATCCGACTGTCCCTGCGCCTGCCTGCAAAATCTGCGGGAGTGTTATTCCAAATTTAACCGGAACACAGACGGCCTGAAGGCTGAACCGCTTTGCCCGCCCCCCTTTTTAACCGGGTATCCTTTACCAGGGGAGTCGCTTCCCATCCCGGAAAAAACCGCCTGTCGGACCATCATCGGGTAATGTTGCCGCCCATATGACGCTTTGTGCACCCTGTGCCACGCTTCTCGGAGCTGCACTGCCGCCCATTTCAGTTCGTACCCAGCCCGGACACACCGCGTTGACCAGTATGCCGGATCCCCTCAGCTCAGCCGCCAGTTTAATGGTGACGGCATTCAGAGCTGCTTTTGAAACACCGTAGGCCGGCGTGCCCCCGCCCATTCCGCTGAGTGATCCCGACTCGCTGGAAACATTGACGATCCTGGCGGATCCGCTCTCTTTTAACAACGGGAGAAAACCCCGGCACACCCGCCAGGGGCCCAGCAGATTGGTATCTAAAGCCTCTTCAACCGTCGCCATATCCGCATTTGCCGCCTGCTGCCAGGTATCATAGTGGATGGCCGCGTTGTTAATCAGCAGGTCCAGCCGCCCAAACTCCTGCTCGATAAAACGGGCAGCCCGGGATACACTATCCGGATCTGTGACGTCCAGCTGGTGAAATTCAATCGATGAATGGCACGTTTGTATCTTATTCACTGCTTCCCGACCCTTCTGTTCATTGCGGCTGGTCAACACTACCCGGAACTGTTTTTCCGACAGTTGTCGGCAGATTTCCAGCCCGATACCACGATTGGCGCCCGTCACCAGGGCAATGCTTTTTTCTGATTTTATCATATCTATCCCATCACTGTTCATGGTTAATCGTACAAATATTTCTGGTGAAACCTGTATCGTGGCACACTAAACAGGCAGCCAGTAAAACATCATTTCCGAAATATAAGATTCGAAGATCCGCTCATCCCACTTTTAGAGTATTTGGAATGTTATTCCTCGACAGGATATACTGGATTAACGTGAGTTCGACATACGGACGTACCGAAGATTACAGAATATAACGCGTTTAACGGTTAAAAAAGCAGCCTGTATCTCATCCTGAACGTGTTTCAGGATCTTGCAAGGCTGCTGCCGTTGAACTCAGCTCGTAACAAATCAACGCTCACTGCCACCACCAGATCCCGGATCGGGGTCCGGGATGACGCAGAGGGCATTCC
>JAWVZC010000088.1:0-13259 GCA_033722415.1 Balneolaceae bacterium
AAGCCTTTCCGCCGCGATCGTTGTTCCTGAGGAAGAGATCAATCTCCCCGCTTCGTTCCAGCTCGCGTCCAATGCGCGGGGTTTCGTCGTCTGAACCGTCATCGACGATGATGATTTCAAAGTTGGTATAGGTCTGGTTGTTGAGCGATTCGACCAGCTGGCGGTAGTGCCGCCCCTCATCCTTGCCCGGTATGATGAGGGAGAGAAACGGGCGTTCATTGAGGAATTCCCTCCGGGCCCGTTTGTAGTCTCTCCAGCCGGTTACCCTCTTGAGATAAGCGATCAGCAACACGGCATAATCCAGCAGCAGGTAGCGGGGCATCTCCAGCATAAAGAAGTACCAGTATATCCCGAAAAAGCCAACCAGTCCTTTGGTTTGCCAAAAGTCGAAAAATTCGGCCATATCAGGGTACGTTTTTATCGATTTTTGCCAGCAGGCTGCGGATATGCGCGTTGTAATCCATATCTCCCCGGATAGTGGTAAGTGCCTGATCGGTCCGGAGCGTAAAGCCCTCAAAGTTGTCATTGATCAGGTGCACGATCCGCTGATCCAGTTCCCCGATTATGGATTTGGATGCGGCTGTGCCCTTCTCCGGGAAGAGAAACAGGATCGTATCGGGATCAAAAAAGCATAGTTCGCCGCTCGTCGCCAGTCGGTTCGTCAGGATATCGAACAGCTCCGCCAGCAGTTTTTGTCTGCTCATCTTCCCGATATCCCTATATAATTCTTCAATATTGCGTAACGAGATAACACCCAGCGTACTCTCGAATTCAGCCCTTTTCTTTCGGGCGATCTCATTTTTTACGATTCGCTCAAAATAGCTTTTATTTTGATCCAGTATTGAGCTGGGTTCCACCCGGGGTTTGGCCGGCAGCTCGGTGTTGCCCTCGGCAAGCTCCATTCCCCTGGCGGTCATCCGGTATTTCTTGAGAATATGCCGTTCCAGGTGTTCCACGCGGGTGTCACTGCCGCAATGATTGCATTTTGCCCGCATCATCGGCTCCTGGAACAGGTTGTCGCAGTTCCTGCAATTAAATATCGAAGAGGGCTTGTCGTAGTCCACCCCGATATGTTTCAGTTCGTCACTACACTTGGGACAAACCAGCTTTTGCCCCTCCCCGTTATTCCTGAATTCCTCTTCCCGGCCTACATAAGCGCAGGAAAAATGGTGTACAAAATCGCTCATCTGCAGGTAGGTCGATTTACAACTCGGACAACTCTCACGCAGTGTCAAATAACTGTTGGAGCAGTTGTTGCAGAGGTAGATAATATCCACGAACGACGCAGAAAGCAGTTCCGCCTTTTCCGCCTCTTCCAGCACCTCAAGGGCGTACCGCTGCTGAGAAAAGTCGAGGTGATCGGTCAGCAGCGTGTAGGTATATCCCAGCAGGCTCTCTCTCGACGGTTTGGGTTCCAGCACCTCGATCTCCCGGGTATGCATAAAACGCAACAGTTTCAACAGCAGATAATTGCTCATCTCCCCTTTTCGGTAGCCGCTGGTAATGGTGTTAATCACCCGGTCTACGGCCTGATCGAGGCGGTGCCAGGATACCGGCTTCAGCAGGTAATCCACGATATTGTATTCAAAAGCTTTCAGGGCATACTCCTTTTCAGCCGTTACCAGGATCACGTTCAGCTCATCCGGGTTTTCCAGTTGATCCAGGAACTCAAACCCATCCATCTCCGGCATTGATACGTCCAGCAGCACCAGGTCGGGCCGGTGCTTCCGGGTCAGTTCCAGGGCATCGGCCCCGTTTTCGGCTACCGCCAGCAAGTTCAACTTGAAATTTTTGTTGACTAGGTGGGTCAGGGCCATTCGAGATGTTCTGTCGTCCTCTACTATGATGCAATCAAGAGTCATAATACGTTGCTCTCCTGCGGCATTTTCTCCCTTATGCTGCGTGTTCGAACGGCGGCTCCGCTCAGATCCGAGAGCGATTGCAGTATGCCGTCAGCGAGGGGTATCGGTTCGGTTTGATCGTGATAGACCTTGTATATAAACAGCGGGATAAGGTAGATCGTCTGGTCGTTGTGGGTCCTTATTTTGTGGATCATCTGCCGGGTGGCCAGGCGACTGGAGTACTCGATAATGATGCCGTCGTAGGATTTCAGCTGGGCCACATAGAGCTGCGATCGATCGCTTATTTTTAAAAACTCCAGCTCCTCGTGACTGATTTTGCTCGCTGACGCTTCGATATTGTTCATGCTTTTGGCTTTTTCTGGTTAAAAAACAACTCTGCTTACGGTAACCCCCAGGTGACTGTGCTTTTTCCAGCGCTGTTCCTCTGCTTTGTCAACCGGTTTCAATCTCAGCACCACATAGTCGTTCAGGTCGTATTCGGCAATCCCCACAACATCCCAGTTCGAGATCTGAGGGGTAAAGAAACCACTGATTACGCCCGAACTTTGTACGCCGTTGTCAAATTCGATATCCATCGTATCTCCCTCCCTGAGCTTCTCAAGACTGCTCCTGGGAAAAATGATCTGGATGATAATTTCAGGCATTTCCTTGCGGATGCTCAGAATGGTTTCGGAACGAATGGCCAGTTCTGAGGCGGTTTTATCGATCCGGTCGACGGTGCCCGGCACAGGCGAACGGAATATGGTGTGAGTGTTCCCATATTCGCTGCCGGCTTCGGCTACCTCAGAACCCAGTCCCGCCGATCCGTTTTTTGCCTGCTCCGCTTCATCTTTCCATGCCTGAAGCTGGGCTCTCTGCCGGTAAAGTTCGGTGAGCTGCCCGCGATCGATATCGCGTTCGGCCGTCAACTCCATGATCTTTCGTTCTACATCCCGGTAGTCGCGAATGGTGCTCAGGTTCATTTTGATTTCCCTGGACACCAGCTGTTTCTGAGACTCGTAATAGGCCAGCTGGTTCTCGGCGTAGGCTATTTCTGCACGTTTGTTTTTAATGTCAGTATCGAGCTCCAGAATTTTTTCCGTAAGCCTTCGCAGTTCGTCCCGTAATTGACCGGGACTTTCCGGCTGGTAGGTTTCCAGGTAACTGAACAGGGAATCTCCGACAGCCAGCTCCTCTCCCTCCCTCACAAATATATCCCCGATACGGGCGTCCACGGGTAGTTTCACCAGGTGATGATTAACGAAAACCCTGCCCTCTCCCTTCAATACAAAATTGTAGCTGAGAATCATGAACAACAGCCCGCCGAGGACGACCGCAAGCAGCCCCAGGTAGACTACCCGGTCCCAGTTAACTGACGATTCCTGCTGTTTCTCCCGCATACCGCGGATTTGGGCCGGTTGATTGCTGAAATACTCACTCTTCATACACTCTCTTCTCCTGAATTTCTACTGTTGCATTTGTGGGTTACGAAGCTGGTCACTCCAGAAAATTGCCCCATCGGGGTACCGTTGCTCTCCCGGCACCGGCTCCGGTGACCAGGGTCTCAGATATGATGATACCGGCAATTCCGGAACAAGTGCCCTGATCTGAAACAGTTTTCGGTACAGTTTCCTGGTTATATCGATCCGCTTGATGTTGAGTTCAAACTGGGCGAAAATCCGTTCCTGCACTTCCGGGGGGCTGTACTCCAGTTCCTCGGGGCCGGCATGCATCAAATCCCGCTGAATGGCGGATGCCAGCGCCTGGTGCTCATGGTAATTACGGCTGTAATCGTGCAGCAGGGACTGGTATTCAGCGGCAAGATGCCGGAAGGTGTGGAGCTGCTCCTGAAGCCGGAGATCTCGCGTCAAGGCAAATTCGGCACGGTGCGCTTTTGTCATCTCCCGTTGATGATTTCCGAACACCGAAAACGGCACTGATACAGAAATGCCGAAAGAGACGTAATCTCGGCCGCCGCTTTCCGGGATAATCAGTTCCCCGGTGCGGCTGTTGTCATAATAGTTGTACCGTAGACTTGCGGTCAGTGACAGCTCGCGCCACGCACTGTTTCGGTCCCTGATGTTCCGAAGCCGAAGCGAGTCGACCATTTCACGACTGCTGCTTCCGGACAATGCATGCTCAACCGGGTATGGATCAAGATCCATAACCGGCAGCCCCTCAACATTCAGCCGCCGGCTGGGCGAGATAAGCGCTACCTGACCCGACAGACTCCGGTAGTGATCTTTCAGCACCGACAACCTGCCGGAAATTGCCTGCAACTGATGCCGCGAAGCGTACTCCGCAAGGTGCAGCTGCCGATAGTGCATCTCCCTGACCTGCATCGCCTGGATATAGTAATCAAGCTGCTCCATCTGCCGGCGGATCAGCATCACTTCTACGGCAGTGGCCAGTTCCCGCTGCTCCTGTACAAAGTGCTCTTTGCGGAATTCATGAGCGGCCACTTGCTGTTCCCGGGCCAGCGTTTCGGCCTCATTCAGATGTTCAAGCCAACCTCCATCCAGAATATCCCATCTCAGTCCCGCCTGGTATCTCCGGTCATAGAACACGCCCCCCGATCCAAAAAGACTGCGGTCGATATTCTCGAGGTATCCCGCTTCAAATGAAAGCCCCTTGTCGGATTTCAGCCGGCCAATTTCTGCCTGCAGTACGTTGTTGCCGGGAATATGTTCCGGTTCAACCATATCCTGTGCGAGCCCTTCACGCAGCAACATGATACCGTTATGAAAAGCGGCCGGCCTTTCGATTATTGAGGCCTGCCCGGCGGTCACCTGAACCAGCGAATCTGCCTGACCGATCATCCGGTCCAGCATGTTCCGGGCCTGATGCTGGCCCGGTGCACGGGTTACCGAAATGAATGTCAAAAGTATCAGAAATACCGTTGCCCGTTGTGCACCAGGTAAGATGTTGCTATTTTGATTCACTTCAATCACGTTCTTCTCTCTTGGTAATTTTTTCCTAATATTTTTCTTCAGTCCCTACTGAAAGATTCTGCTATATATTTGTAATTTCTACGGTTAGATGTTGGTATATTAAATTAAATTAATTGAGTATAACTCGTTACACCAAAACCAGATACCGGGTATCCAACAGAGTAATTTCCCTAGCCTAATGCCGGGCTCTGACCTCCTGTTATTAAGAAATCGTAAATTCTCAGTGAGGGATACTTACCTCGGTTCTTGTATGGTTCTGTTCATTTCCTCATTTTCAGGTTGAATTAAATATTTTTAATGCACTTTGAGACCCAAAATGGAGTATATGAGCTATGAGTGATACCGATAAACCTCTGGTGGCAGTTATCATGGGCAGTGACAGCGACTGGCCGACCATGCGTGAAGCATGCAATATTCTCGAGCACTTTGATGTTCCGTATGAAAAGAAGGTGGTTTCTGCACACCGCACCCCCGATATGATGGCCGAATTTGGGAAACAGGCCCGTGAGCGTGGCATCAAGGTGATTATAGCCGGGGCCGGCGGTGCCGCCCACTTACCCGGTATGACCGCCGCACATACCACCCTTCCGGTGATCGGGGTACCGGTGAAAACCAGCACGCTCAGCGGGCTCGACAGCCTCTACTCCATCGTTCAGATGCCCAACGGCGTTCCTGTCGCCACCGTGGCGATCGGCAAGGCCGGGAATGCGGGACTGTTGGCGGTGCGTATCCTGAGCACAAACAACCGGGAACTGGCGAATCGTCTCGGGGACTACCACAAGCAGATGGCGGAGGAATCCCGAAAAAAGACAGATAACCTGACGTAATTTCCTGCTGTACCGGTGCCGAAGCGGTGATTATCCCGCTTTTGATCATGTTCAGATTGTGAATTCCCGGCCGTCCTGTCCGCCAGTATCCACGGATAATTAAAACACCATCTAATAGATTTGCATTGAAGAGCCGTTTTTCACAACAATCCGATCTCTACGCACGATACCGTCCCGACTATCCGCCGGAACTGTATGATTTTATCACCGATCACGTTGATAAACGATCCGTGGCGTGGGACTGTGCTACCGGCACAGGAATCGTTGCCGCCACCCTGGCCAACTATGTTGACAAGGTCCTGGCCACCGATATCAGCCGGGAGCAGATGCAGCATGCCCCGGATAAGGCAAATATCACATATACCTGTGTGCCGGCGGAGGATACCGGGTTTCCCGACCATATCTTTGATCTCATTACCGTGGGACAGGCGATCCACTGGTTCGATTTTAAGCGATTCTATGAAGAAGTGAGACGCGTCGCCAGGGATGGCGCTGTCATTGCCGTTTTCGGCTATGGGATGATTCAGGTGGATAACAGGCTGAATCAAAAACTGCACGCCTTTTACGATGAGATGTTTGGACGTTATTTCAATGAAAATCGCAGATACCTGGATGAAAAGTATCAAACCATACCATTTCCATTTGACGAAATTTCGACGCCCCGATTCCGCAGGAGACTGGAGTGGAGTCTCGAGGAACTGGAGGGATTTCTGAATTCCTGGTCTCCGGTACAGCAATACAAGAACGATACCGGTTCGAATCCTGTAAATCCATTGCTCACTGAGATCATGACACTATGGGATCCCGGTGAGACGAAAACTGTTACATTCCCCATATTTCTTCGACTCGGAAGGATATCGGCAAATCAAGCATAATTACTGCCAGGTTTTCATTATTTTATTACAGAGACGGCATAAAAGGGCTACTATTCCATGAGTTATAAAATGATCATACCGTTTACGCTTTTTATCCTGGTAGCAGGGAGTTTTGCGATGCTCAACTCCCGGTATTCCATATCCATTTCGCCGCAGGCGGTGTCCTGTTCCGACACGCTTACCTGGAAGATCGGGTCCGTCGATTCCCGTTATGAGATCACAGATGAAACGATCAGGAACCTGATGAACGAGGCCGGCAAGCTGTGGTCCGATGCCGCCGGGAAACAGCTTATCCGTTACCATCCCGAAGGCGAAATCGTGCTCAATTTTATCTACACCGAGGGACAGGTATTCACCCAGAACAGGAAGCAGCTAGCCAAACGGATTGAGCAGCAGGAACAGGAATTTCATGCCCTCAGAACTAAGTACAACCGGTTAAGCCCGGAATATGACGCAAAACTAACCGATTATAAGCGACGTCTGGAGGCTTACAACCGGAAGGTGAACAAATTTAATATCACCGTTTCCGACTTAAACTCGGACGGCATGATCACGGACAGTAAAAAACGAAGCCTGGACAAGGAGAAGCGGCACATTCTCGAGATCAAAAAAGAGCTGGAGCGGGAGCGCGAAAAACTCAACGAACTCAAGGATACAACAAACCAACTGGTAGAAAAACTTAACAATCATGTCGACCAGATGAATGCGCTGATCTACCATTTCAATGAGAAATACTCAAATCGAAAAGAGTTTGACCAGGGGCGGTACATTAAATTCGGAGACATTAAAAAAATCAATATCTACCAGTTCGACAACCGCGCGAACCTTACGCTCGCTCTTGCTCACGAGATCGGCCACGCATTAGGAATCAATCATGTGAAAAACCCGAAATCGGTAATGTACTACCTGATGGAAAAACAGGATCAGGATAATATTACATTGAGTGAAGAGGACCTCGCCGCACTTCGGGCAGCATGCGGGGAGAGTCTGTAACCCGGTGCATGGCCGCTCCTGTCACCGCGATCTGCAGCAGTACTCTGACAAATCTTTTGCACCTCAATGGCACCCGTTGAGTGCGTGTGAGTTAGTAAGCCCTGGAAACACGCTTTCTGTCACTCCCGGTATTTTTCGAACCAGGCCAGGATGTGATCCACCTTGGTAATCATCTGGCTGGGTCTGTCCGAGATAAAGTGGGAGGCCCCGGGAATTTCCACGTACGCCGTCTCGATCTTTCGCAATTTAAGACCGTGGTATAGCTGTTTGGCCTCGGACGGTGGCGTGCGCAGGTCCTCGGTACCCACCATCACCAGGGTCGGAGTTTCCACATTCCCAACCAGTGAAATCGGAGAATGCTCCCAGTAATCAACAAAATTTTCCCACGGCTGCCCCGGGTAACGGTAATAGGCATAACCGTAATAGTTGTCGGCCGTGAGCGTCTTGCTGATCCAGTTCATTACCGGTTTTACAACCGCTGCTGAACGGAAGCGATCCGTTTTTCCGATAATCCAGGCTGTCATGATGCCGCCCGCGCTGCCGCCGGTAACAAAGAGGCTGTCTTCCGAAACCATGCCCCGGTCGACCAGCAGGTCAACCCCGTCCATCACGTCGTGGTAGTCGTTGCCCGGGTAGTCGTGGTACAGCAGGTTGCCGAACTCTTCCCCGTATCCTGTGCTTCCCCTCGGGTTGGGATAAAATACTACATACCCAGCCGATGCAAACAGCTGCATTTCGGGTGAAAACCGGTCCCCGTAGTTGGAAATCGGTCCGCCGTGATTTTCAACAAGCAGGGGGTAGGCGCGGTCCGGGTTGTAGTTTGGTGGTTTCACGATCCATCCCTGAATGCGCCGGCCATCAACCGTTGATTCATACCATACCTCTTCCACCTGCCCCAGTTTCCGGTGATCCAGCAGGTCTCCGTTGAGGTCGGATATCCTGGTCGCCTGCCGTCCCATGGCCGTGACGGCAAGTTCCGCCGGGTAATAGGGGGTCGTTTCGTTAAAAGCGATCACACCGTTGTGAGAGACCGAGTAGGAGCCGCCTGCATACGGTCGCCCGATGGAAGTACCGCCCACATTGGTGGCCACCAGGGTGGTATTGCCCGACAGGTCGGTATGACCGATCTTCGTGGTTCCCTCATCATCATACATATAGTAGATGCCGTCCCCGTCTTCATCCCAGGTGATGTCGGCAAAGCTGCGGTCCAGGCCTGTCATGATCTCGCGTTCACCCGAACCGTCCGAATTCATAACGTATAGCCTGGTTACCTGGTAGGTCTGTACCCTGTCGTCGTAGCCCAGGTAGGCGATCCGGCTGCCATCCGGTGATATTGCCGGGTCATAGTCGGGTCCCTTGCGTTCGGTCAGGGCGGTTATCTCACCGCTTTCGATATCGACCTCATAGATCTCCGAATTTCTCCGGTCGTAGGCCCAGTCATCATGTCGGTTGGCCGTAAAAAACAGCGACTCCCCGTCCGGCGACCATTGCGGGCGACTCTCATGATGATAGTCACCCGAGGTTACCTGACGGGCCGTGCCCCCATCCGCAGGAACTACAAAAATATGGGAAAACCCGGGTTCAATATATCCGGCTCCATCGGCTTCATGCTTCAGACGGGTCGTAACACGGGGATGTTCAGCCCATTCGGCCCCATCCGGTTTCTTCGGCGGTTTTACCAGTACCGGGTTGGGTTCGGCCACTTTCATGGTAAAGGCCAGCCGGGTGCCGTCGGGTGACCAACTCAGCCCGCGGGGTGAGTTTTCCAGCTGGGTAACCCGCGCCAGTTTCCCGGACTCCACCCAGTAGATATAAATTTCACTGCCGTCATCTTCAGTTGAGCTCGAAAAGGCTATGCGTGTACCGTCGGGCGACCATCGGGCGTTGGATTCATCTACCTCCCGGCTGGTAAGTTTCTGGTGTCCCGTGCCGTCGCTGTTCATGATCCAGAGGCGGGAAATGCGGCGGTCCTTCATCTTGTCCATGCCACGGCGCATGTACACAATCCGGCCGCCATCCGGTGAAATTTGCGGGTCCTGGGCCCATTCCAGTTCAAACACATCCATACGGGAAAACGGCTTTTCCTGGGCATGGAGGAAGGGGACAAAACTTATGAACAAGAGTACGGTAAAAAACGACTTCCTTATCATAAGGATCAGATTTTTTGGATATAAATTCCTGTGATGTAAGTCGACTATCTACGTCCAGGCACATAGTAATAATTCACAAAAAGAATTGATAACCGCCGGATGCTAAAAGTTGTAAGAGGCGGATACAAACCGACCAACGGGCGACCGTAATACCATGATACCCGGGCTGAAATATCCGATCAGTCCCTGTAGGGATCGATCGTTTCGATGGTGCCATCCGGATTATGGGTGAGTTCCGTCATCTTGATGTTCCGGAGATGTGTCTGACCGCCAGACAATTCTGAATCATGATAAAACAGATACCATTGCCCGTTGAATTGGACGATCGAGTGATGGGTAGTCCACCCGATGACCGGTTCAAGGATAATTCCGCGATAGGTAAACGGTCCGTAGGGACTATCACCGGTAGCATAGGCGATAAAGTGGGTATTCCCCGTTGAATAGGAAAAATAGTAGGTGCCGTCATGTTTGTGGACCCATGCCGCTTCAAAAAAACGGCGGCTGTTGTCCCCGGCCGTGATCGGTTCCCCGTTTTGATCCAGGATCAATACATCGCGCGGCTGTTCGGCAAAATTGAGCATGTCATCGCTTATCCTGGCCACTGTTGGGGCAAGAGCCGGTTCGTCGTCTGCGGGGTAGTTGTCCTCTTTCACATATTCACCGGTCTGCCAGCGCTGCAGCTGTCCGCCCCAGATACCTCCGAAGTACATGTAATAGGTACCGTCGTCATCGCGGTAAACGGCCGGGTCGATACTGTAACTGCCGGGAATCGGTTCGGGCTGCGGAGTAAACGGGCCGGCCGGCGAATCACCCGTTGCAGCCCCGATCCTGAATATCCCCTTATCGTCTTTTGCCGGGAAATAGAAAAAGTAGGTATCGCCCTTTTTGGCGGCATCCGGCGCCCACATCTGTTTTTCGGCCCAGGGGACATCATTGACATGCAGGGCTACCCCGTGATCGGTGACTGCTCCGCTGACCTCCCCCATCGATAATACATAGTAGTCTCTCATATCAAAATGGCTGCCCATATCGTCCTGTGGTACGCCGGATTCGATATCGTGCGAGGGGTAAATATAGAGGCGATCTTCAAAAACATGTGCCGAAGGATCGGCTGTGTATATGTGGTCCACCAGCGGTTCCGAAATGGCCTCAAGTGTATCAGTCATTACGGAGGTGAGTGTAGTATCCTGTGTAGCCGCCGGCTGATCGGGCGTATCACCGCTTCTCCGGCAGGATAATATCAGCAAAACGAAGAGCATGATTGGAATGAGAGCCGAAAAATGTATTTTTGAAAAATCCATAGCTGGTTTATTCATTGGATGTTCCCTGTTTATCATACCTGGACTACGCGATAACTGCAATGCACAGGTCAGAATATTACAAATAAATGAAACCGTTTGTACCAGGAAAGAAACGGTATACAGAGCTCCTGTTCCCTCAAAAATATGAATGACAGGTTCCCGGAAAAAACGATTTTGGTGATAAAAATTGTTATCATTGTGTTTGTCGGTTGACAGAAACAGGTAGCGAAAGATCTGTTCTGGATCGCCAGGTTATTGACTAGCAGGTACCTGCCGTTTGTAACCGACATGACATAATTGCTAATATCAATTAAACGATCAGTAATACTTATGCCAAAGTGCGAAATTTATAAAGATCAACTCGGAAAATGGAGATGGAGACTGAAGTCCAACGGTGAAATTGAGGACCACTCCAAAGAGGGTTTTGATACCAGGGAAGAATGCGAAAAAAATGGCAAAGAGAAGGGACCCTGCTCCAGTTACAAGCGTGTGTAGGGTGCACATCCCTCCTGCCCTTTACGTGAAGCGGAAACCACAATTGCCCCCGTTATGGTGATTGCCGGTTTCCGCTTTTTCCATATCACTTCTACCTTGCAGTTTTTTCGAGCAGTGCTTATCAAGGTGACCTCTGAGAACAAAATCACCAATCCAAAAACGTTTCAATGGCTTATTTACCATCCGAGAATCGGTACGACCAAATTCCATACAACCGCTGTGGAGACAGCGGCATCCGGCTTCCGCTTGTTTCCCTGGGACTCTGGCACAATTTCGGCGGGGTTGACACCCTCGAACATGCGCGAAAGATGATACACCGCGCTTTTGATTTGGGTATCACTCATTTTGACCTAGCCAACAACTACGGGCCTCCACCCGGTTCGGCGGAGGAGAATTTCGGTCGCATCCTGAGTACCGACCTGGCAAACTACCGCGATGAACTGATTATCTCGAGCAAAGCGGGCTTCCTGATGTGGCCCGGGCCGTACGGCAATTGGGGGTCCCGCAAATACCTCATCGCCAGCCTCGACCAGAGCCTTGAACGCATGGGCCTTGATTATGTAGATATCTTTTACAGCCACCGCCCCGACCCCGAGACACCGCTCGAGGAAACAATGAAGGCTCTCGATTTTGCCGTACGCAGCGGTCGGGCGTTATACGCGGGCATATCCAATTACGGCACGAAACGAACGCGAAAAGCCGCTGAAATCCTGGATGACCTGGGGACGCCGTTCCTGATACACCAGCCCCGGTACAGTATGTTCGACCGCTGGGTGGAGGAAGACAACCTGCTGGAAGCACTGGACGACATCGGTATCGGCAGTATTGTGTATTCACCACTGGACCAGGGGATCTTGACGGACAAATATATCGGGGGAATTCCCGAGGGTTCGCGTGCCGCAAGGGAGAGCGGATTTCTTCAGAAAGAGGGGGTTACCGAAGAGAAAATTTCAAAAGTGAAAAAGCTCAATACTATCGCCCAAAACCGTGGACAGACGATGGCGCAGCTGGCACTGACCTGGGTACTCCGCAAACCGCAGGTGACTTCCGCCCTTATCGGTGCCAGTAAAATCAGCCACATTGAGGATGCGGTGGCCATCCAGTGGAACCTGGAACTGACCGACGAGGAAGAACGGCAGATAGAAGAGATCCTGGCAGCCTGAGCGCGCTCGGCTCAAATTTCGAGATTCGGGGAACGCCCCGCTGCCTCGGAGCTGTTGTTGATTCCGATCGCAAACAAAACCTTTTTGGCATGTATCAACTAACACAACAGCAGCTGCTGAAGGCTCCTGTCGATGAAGTGTGGTCATTTATCTCCCACCCGGCGAATCTGAACGTCATCACGCCGCCCGAAATGAATTTCGAGATTCTGACTTCGGTCCCGGAGGAGATGTATAACGGACTGCTGATCCGGTACAAGGTAACCCTCCCCCTGCTGGGCCGATCCGACTGGGTTACCGAAATCAAGCATATTATCCCACAAAAACAGTTTATCGATGAGCAGCGTATCGGCCCGTACGCTTTCTGGTACCATTACCACGGGCTAGAGGAGACCGAGGAAGGCGTGCTGATGACCGACGAGGTGAATTACAAGTCGCCTTTCGGGATCTTGGGTCAGCTCACCAATGCGTTGCTGATCAGGAACAAGCTGGAGGAGATATTCTCCTACCGGTATCAGGTCCTAGAAAAGCGGTTTAACAGGGATGTTACCGTGGTGTGAGTCATTACCTGTAAGTATTCCAACATTTGCCAACCAGGAATCACAATTCCCGGGACCACGGGTTACGACGCTGATCGTAAAATTAGCCCCGTCCCGGTCACAACGA